>RDXA01000335.1 GCA_004292705.1 Sphingomonadales bacterium
GCGGAGATGAACACCTCCACGCCCTCGCGCGCCAGCGCCAGCGCCGCCCCGCGCCCCATCCCGGCGCTGCCGCCATTGACCAGCGCCCGGCGTCCCGCAATTCCCAGATCCATCGTTTCCCTTTCGTCCGCAGCGTGCCCCGCCCCCCTTTCGCGCAAGGGTGCGGCGGGCGTAAACTGGCGAACTTGCTGGCGGCGGGTCAGAGCGCTCAGCGCGGCGGCAGGGCCACAAAGAGCAGGCTGCGCCCCGCATCCGGCACGGCCACGAATCCTTCCGGGGGAAGCATATCATCGGGCAGCTCGCCGACGATCCAGATGTGGGTGAAGGCATCGCGCGGCAACTTGGCAAGCGCAGCGGACAGTTTGGGCCGCGTCGCCCCGCGGCAGTCCTCGCGCTGCACCAGATGCGAAGGATCGCGCACGAAGGGCTCGGCCGCCGGGTAGTGCACCTTGAGCGGGTTCACGCCGGGTTGCTGCCACTGGTCGTTCACGAAAGCATTGCGGCGCAGCACCGCCGCACCGGCGAGGTGATCAAGCGGGGCAAGGGCCCAGCGTGTCCGGCATGGCTTGACCGAAAAGAACGCCACGCGCGCGCCGACCGGCATCTTGTCGACCGCGGGCAGCGCCGCCTGCACCAGCCGATCCTGCTCGACATAGGCAGAGCCCGTGGCTGCCATCCGCACCGCAAAGAAGGCCAGCGCGATCGCGCTCGCCCCCATCAGCACCTTCGATCCCTCCCGCACCGGTCCAATCGCCACCAGCGCGATGGCGAGCGCATAGGGCAGCAGCCGCATGTCGGCAAAGGCCGAGCCGAACACCCGGAACGGCAGGATCAGAAAGAACACAAGGCACAGCAGCGCGGCCAGCCCGAGGCCGCGGTCAAACCGCACCGTCTTGCTGAACAGCGCCCACAGCAGCAGCACCGCCACCACAGCTGCCGAACCGATATCGAAATCGCGCCAATAGGTTCTGAGCGGCGAGAGCAGCCAGTTGAGCTTGAACTGCCAGGCCCAGCCCGACATCGCCGCGCCGGTTGATTCGGCACGCCAGATGACCATCGGTGCCACCGGCAGCAGCAGCGGCCAGCATGCCGCCAGAATGCGGCTTACCGCGGCCACCGGATGCATCCGCGCGGCGAACACCTCGGCCAGCATGGTCGCGCCGCACAGCAGCCCGAGGAACGCCCAGCCATAGGTGTGACACACCCAGATGGCCGCGCCCGCCGCCGCCAGCCACAGTCCGGCCGCCAGCCTGCGTTCCCGGCGGTGCAGGCGCAGCCACACCAGATAGGCCAGCAGCGCCAGCGCCATGCTGAGCGCGTAGTTGATGAAGCCGTAATTGAAGGGATAGCCATAAAGCAGCGGAATTGCCGCCACGGCAAAGGGCGTGATCCGGCCATGCACCTCGCGGGCGACCAGCAGCAGGCCAAGCGCGCCGAGGAGCTGGGTGAGGATGACCGTGCCCCGCACCGCGCCCTCCAGCCCCAGCAGCGGATGCAACACCTGCACCAGGATGTCCCCGCCCAGATTGCCGATCAGCTGCCAGTCATAGGAAAAGAACGGCTGGAGTTCGGGCCGGATGGCGAGCTCCGTCTGCACCGTGTGGCGGGTGAGATGACCATAGAGATCGACCAGCGGCGCAATCCCCACCAGCAGCAGCGGCAGGATGGCCGCAAGGCACACCAGCACCACCACCGGCCAGCGATCAAGCAGTCCAAGCGACTGCGGCGTGCCGCCGGGCGGCACGCGGGGCGTGACGGACGAAGAGATCATTCGGACGTCGCCGGCCTGAAGACGAAGAACTGCGAAAGGAGGAAAAAGATCAGCACATAGGCACCAATCGCCGGAATCTGCGCCAGCGCGCGGTCAGCCCCGAGCACCGCTTGCGCGGCGAGCAGCACCGCGACGTTGATCGCATAGGCAACCGCGAAAGCGGCAAGAAACCGCGCCACCTCGCGGCCCGATACCGCGCCCTCGACGCCGAACACGAACCGCCTGTTCAGCGTGAAGGACAGCACCAGCCCGACAGCATAGCCCGCCGCATTGGCGGCAAGCCCGCTCATCCCTGCCCACAGTCCGCCAAAGATCACCGCCCAGCCGACGGCCGAATTGGCAAGGCCGGTCAGCCCGAAACGCATGAGACGCGCCAGCATCGGTTCAGCGGGCAACGAGGCAGTATTGTGCGCCCAGCGGCAGCCAGCCCAAAGCACGCTCAAGCGGCCGAAGCGGCGCGAGGATCGCAGGGAAAAACAGCGTCCAGCGCAGGCCCACATCATGGAAGCCCGCCGCCCGGAACCGGCGGCGCATCTCGGGCGCGCTGATCAGCACAGCGTTCTGGTCGAACGGGCAGGTAGCGACCGCGTGGCGGGTGAGCGGGTTCCAGGGATTGTGCTCGAACAGGATGAACCGGCCCTTGGGGGTGAGCGTGCGGCGGATCTCGGCAAGCAGGCGGATGTGATCTTCGGCCGGGATGTGGTGGAACACGCAGGCAGTGAAGACGAGGTCGAAACTGGCATCCGCGAAGGGCAGGGTCTTCCCGTCATAGCACTGCGCTTGGATCGGGCGGATGGCGCGTGCCTCGCAATGGCTCAGCGAACGGGCCGACACGTCGAGCGCGGTCAGCGCGGCATCGGGGAAGGCGCGCTGCAAGTGGGCGATGCAATTGCCCCGTCCCGCGCCGAAATCCATGATCCGCTGCGGCGCAATCCCCGCCGCAGTCATCATCCGCGCGGCTTCGGCAGCCTTGTAGGCGGCGAAGAAATCCGGGTCCTCGCCGCTCAGCCGCACCGATGCGGCATGCTGCGCGTCATATTGGTCAACATAGGCGTCGAATTCAGCCTGCGACACGGATGCCCTCGCGCAGTTCGGTCTCCACGGTGATCGCGACCTTGTCCTCGGTATCCCCGGTCTCGGCATTGGCCGCGACCGGGTGGCGGCGCACTTCGGATATGATGAACAGCGGGCGGTGCTTCGCCTCCATATACATCCGGCCGAGATATTCGCCGAACACGCCCAGCACCATCAGCTGGACACTGCCCATGATCAGGATCAGCGCAGCCAGGCTCGCCCAGCCCTCCACCGTGCCGCCCTGCATCCACACCCACACGATCCCGATCAGCGAGACAAGGCCGGCAAGCCCGAACACCATTCCCAGATGCGACGCAAAGCGCAGCGGCACCACCGAGAAGCTGGTGACTGCATCCACCGCCAGTGCCACCATCTTGGACAGCGGGTAATGCGTCTCCCCCGCAAAGCGCGCGTCGCGATCATAGGGGAAAGCGATCTGGTTGAAGCCGACATAACTCACCAGTCCGCGGATGAAGCGATACCGTTCCGGCATGGCGTTGAGCTGATCGACCACCCGGCGCGTCATCAAGCGGAAATCGCCGGTGTCGCGCGGAATGTGGGTATCGACCATGTGCCCCAGCATCCGGTAGAACAGCGAGGCCGTGCCGCGCTTGAACGCGGTCTCGCCGTGGCGCTGGATGCGCTGGCCGTAGACCACGTCATAGCCTTGCCGCAGCTGCGCGAGCATCGGCCCCAGCAATTCGGGCGGGTCCTGCAGGTCGGCATCGAGCACGAAGACAAGCTCGCCGCGCACATGATTGAGGCCTGCGGTCAGCGCCAGCTGGTGGCCGTGATTGCGCGAGAGGTTGATTGCAACGATCCGCGTATCACGCTCGGCATGGGCGCAGATCGCTGCCCAGCTGCCGTCCTTCGACCCGTCGTTGACCAGAATCAGCTCGTAGCGGTCGGCAAAGCTCGCCCGGGCGGCCTTGGTCACCCGTTCGACCAGCGCATCAAGGCCCGGCTCCTCGTTGTATAGCGGGATGACGACGGACAGCTCGCAGGAGCCTGAGAATGTGTGCGGAACGTGCAAGTCCCTGGTCCTCCTGAAGCGATTTAGGCAGCAAACGGCAATGCTGGTCGGCGGTTCCGGACGGCCTGCGCCCGGGAAAGTCCCGGCCATCCCCGCTATCGCGTCACCCGCAAAGCCCCGAGGTTGACCAGTCCGTTGTCGGTCACCACGACCGGCGGCGCTATATCCAGCATGGGCTCACGAATTTCAAGGCTTGTGGTGGGTGGCGCCGACAAGGACAGCGAGGCCGCGTCGCACGACCCTCGCCCGATCCGCCCGCGCCAGGCCTTCCGCCGCTGCGCTACTGTTGCAAAAGCATGACACCGCGCAAGCTTTGTACGCAGGGATGCGGTTCGACGTTGTTTTTCGTTGACCCCCCACCTGATGCAAGCAATTTCAGCACTGCTGGCTGGGCGCAAGGGGTCGCGCTGGGCTGAAAGCCAAGAGCGAGGATGGACGGCGCGAACATCGCAGCCACATCATCCCGCACACAAGACGAGAGGATAGCATGAAGCGTCTGGTCGCATCGGCGTGTGCCGCTGTGTGGCCAGCGAAGTTCGTTTCATCGGGTACAGATGCAGCCGAAACACAGTCCGCAAGAAACACTCAAGGGGTAGCAATGCAAAACATCCAGAAAGTCCTGTCTTCCGGTTCGACCATCGCCCTCGGCGCGGCATTGCTTGCCGCCACGGGCGCAACGGCGGCTAATGTTGCCGAAAGCAGCGAAGCGGACACCTCAGGGCCGGTCATCGATGTCACCGTGACCTCGCAGGCCAGACTGGCCATGGCCCAGCAAGCCGCCGATGCAGCCATTGATGACGTGGTGGACAGTGGCGAGGTGCTGATCGTCACCGGCACGCGGCGCTCCAACCGCACGGTTTCGGAAAGCCCGGTGCCGATCGACGTGATTTCGGACGAGCAGCTGCGCCAGTCGGGCCTTACCGAAACCGCGCGCCTGCTGCGCGATCTCGTCCCCTCGCTCAACTTCCCGCAGCCCTCGATCACTGATGGCACCGACGCGATCCGCCCCGCCACCCTGCGCGGCCTCGGGCCTGATCAGACGCTGGTGCTGATCAACGGCAAGCGCCGCCATGTGTCGGCGCTGCTCAACATCAACGGCTCGGTCGGGCGCGGCAGCACAGCAGTCGACCTCAACCTGATCCCCTCTTCCGCGATTGGCCGCGTCGAAGTGCTGCGCGATGGCGCGGCGGCGCAATATGGTTCCGACGCGATTGCCGGGGTGATCAACTTCCAGCTCAACGATTCGCGCAAAGGCGGACGCTTCTGGGTCAATTACGGCGGCTTCAACACCCGGATTGCCGGGGTGCAGGAAGTCACCGGGGTCAATGGCACTGCCGGTCAGGTGCCGACCCTGACGCCCGATGGCGTGCTCCAGCTCAACACCACCGGACGGGATCTCAAGGTCACCGACGGGGAGATTCTGGCCGTGTCGGGCAATATCGGCCTGCCGCTGGGATCAGAAGGCTTCATCAACATCACCGCCGAATATCGCGACCGCAACGACACCAATCGAACCGGTTACGATCCGCGCCGCAACTATTCCCAGACCGGTGCGCTTGACCCGCGCGAACTGACGCTTGACCGCCGCTATCACCGCTATGGCGATCCGGCGACCGAAGACCTCAACATCGTCGTCAACATGGGCGTGCCGCTCGACGACAATGTCGAATTCTACGCCTTCGGCAGCTACGGCACCCGCGACGCGGAATCCGCCGGGTTCTACCGCCGCGCGGCTGACAACCGCAACGTGCTGGCGATCTATCCCGATGGCTTCCTGCCGCTGATCAACACCGACACCGAGGATTTTGCGATCGTCGGCGGACTGGAAGGCGATTTCGGCGGCTGGATGTGGGACCTGTCGATGTCCTACGGCCAGAACACGACCGACTTCTTCATCACCAACACCCTCAATGCCTCGCTCGGCGCGGCGAGCCAGACCGAGTTCGATGCCGGTTCGATTTCCTACAGCCAGCTGATGGCCAACCTCGGGATCAGCAAGGACATCGAAATCGCCGGGATCGAGGAGATGACCCTGTCCTTCGGGACGGAATGGCGGCGCGAGGAATACCAGCTCGGCGCGGGCGAGCTGAACAGCTATGTCGCCGGGCCGGTACGGGTCGGAGCCAACAATTCCTTCATCACCGGGGCAGGCGCAAACGCCTTTGCCGCGCCCGGTGCGCAGGTGTTCCCGGGCTTCCAGCCGCGCATCGGCGGGGTGGACGTCACGCTCCCCAACTCGCGGGAGAACATCTCGTTTTATGCCGAACTCGATACCGACATCACCGATGGCTTCAACGTCCAGATCGCGGGCCGGTTTGAAGACTACACCGATTTCGGTTCGACTCTGAACGGCAAGCTGGCGACCCGGCTCGAGCTGTTCGACGGCTTCGCCTTGCGCGGCGCCTTGTCGACCGGCTTCCGTGCGCCCTCGCTCCAACAGCAGTTCTTCGCGGCAGCCGCAACCAACAACATCGGCGGTGTGCTCGTCGATGCCGTGACCCTGCCGGTGAACAACCCCGTGGCGATCGCGCTCGGTGCCACCCCGCTCAATCCCGAAAAATCCTTCTCGTGGTCAGGCGGCGCGGTATTCGACCGGGTCGATGGGCTGAACATCACCTTCGACTATTACCAGATCGATATCGACGACCGCATCGTGCTGACTGAAAACCTGTCGGCCACCCGCAATGCTGCGGGTGCGCCGACCGGGACGAACCCGGGGCTGGGGATCGCCCAGATCCTCAACGCGGCCGGTTTCACCAGCATTTCGGCGGCGCGGTTCTTCTTCAACGGGATCGACACGCGCACCCGCGGTTTCGATGCCATCGCGACCTATCGCACCGGGCTTGGCGATCTGGGCACGCTGTCGCTGACGGCGGGCTACAACTGGAACGATATCGACATCACCGGACGCCGGACCACGCCGGGCAATCTCGCCCAGGTGCCGGGCATCGACCTGTTCGGACGGCTGGAATCGCTGCGTATCGAGCGCGGCCAGCCACGTGATCGTATCAATCTGGGCGCAGATTGGGAGTGGAACTGGCTGAGCGCCACCCTGCGGGCCAACCGCTTCGGCGAAGTCTTCTCGGCTGGTGCCACGCCGATCAACGACCTGCTGCTCGAACCGCGCTGGATTACCGACCTTGAAATCCGCCTGCGCCCGCAAGGCGGCATGGCCGAGGGGATCGAACTGGCGGTCGGGGCGAACAACCTGTTCGATCAATATCCGACCGTGGGCCCGGTCGGCCGGGTGACCGATCCCGTCACCGGACAGCCCGGCAACCTGTCGGTCAACAACTACTTCCTGCCGTTCTCGTCCTTCTCGCCCTTCGGGTTCAACGGGCGGTTCCTCTACGCACGGCTGAGCTTCGCCTTCTAGGCGCTGTCCGGCTGGTTTCGCACAACAGGCGGTGGCGGGCAGGATCACCCTGCCCGCCGCTGTGACCCGCAACGTGATCGCGGTGCGAGGCCTGCCGCTCAACCTCCGCCAGCGCGCGCTCATGCGCTGAGAGCGGGTCTCCCGGTGGTTCAGGCCTCTGGCCATCCTTGCCATCGGGCCGGCATTCCCCGCCAAAGCAAAGCTGTTGCGGGCCTGACGACGGCCTTCTAGGGGTCTGGCCATGACCGAGAAAGATCTGAGCGACCGCAAATTCTACCGCGCGGGCGAGGAAACCCGCTTCGCCGAGGGCGGGCCCGAACGCACCCCCCAGACCGCGCACCCGGCCTACAAGCTCGCCTTCCGCGACACCGATTTCCTGCTGCGCGACGAACTGCGCCCGGTGCGGTTCCAGCTTGAGCTGCTCAAGCCTGAAATGCTGCTGGATGAGGCCCGCGTCGGATCGACGCTGGTGATGTATGGCTCGGCCCGCATTCCGAGCCCGGCGCAGGCCGAGGCGCGGGTGGCCGAGGCCGCCGCCAATGGCAGCGACTATGACCAGAAGGTCGCCGCGCGCCTCGCTGCGAAGGCGAAATACTACGACGAGGCCTACAGGCTCGCCCGGCTGGTGAGCGAGAAGGGGCTGATCGAAAACGGCTTGCGCCAGTTCGTCGTCACCACCGGGGGCGGCCCGTCGATCATGGAGGCGGGCAATCGCGGGGCGAGCGATGCGGGCAGCGAGTCCATCGGGCTCAACATCGTGCTGCCGCACGAGCAGGCGCCGAACCCCTTTGTGACCCCCTATCTTTCGTTCCAGTTCCACTACTTCGCGCTGCGCAAGATGCACTTCCTGCTGCGCGCCCGCGCGGTGGCAGTGTTCCCCGGCGGCTTTGGGACGTTCGACGAGTTCTTCGAGCTCGTGACGCTGATCCAGACCGGCAAGATGAAGCCGATCCCGATCATCCTGTTCGGCAGGGATTTCTGGACCCGCGTGATCGATTTCGAGGCGCTGGCCGAAGAAGGCACGATCTCCAAGAGCGATCTCGATCTGTTCACCTGGTGCGAAACGGCGGAAGAGGCGTGGGATTGCATCAGCGATTTCTATGAGCTGCCCCGCGGCTGACCTCGTGATCCGCACCCCGCGGCTGGTGCTGCGCCGGGTGCGACCGGATGCGGACCTCGCCGGCATGCACGCGGTTCTGAGCGATCCTGCGGCCATGGCCTATTGGTCCACGCCGCCGCATGTCAGCGAAGATCAGACCCGGGACTGGCTTGCGGCGATGGCTGAGATAGCGCCCGGCGAGGGAGATGATTTCATAATCGAGTATCAGGGCCGCGCTGTCGGCAAGGCGGGGCTCTACCGCTTTCCCGATATCGGCTACATCCTCTCGCCCGCATTGTGGGGACAGGGGCTGGTGGCGGAGGCGCTGATGCCGGTCATCACCCGCGCCTTTGCCGTGCACGGGCTGGAGCGCATCACCGCCGATGTCGATCCGCGCAACGCAGCCTCGATCCGGCTGCTGGCCAAGCTGGGCTTTGCCGAGACACACCGGGCGGAGAAGACATGGCTGATCGCGGGCACATGGTGCGATTCGATCTATTTCGAGCTGACGCCTCAAGTCTGGGCATCGCGCACGGCCTGATGGCCTAAAGGGCCATTGCCCGCGCCAAAGCCGGGAGCGGCCCTGATCGCGCGGAGAACAAATTCCCGCCCCAGCCGGACCGCCTCCCCGAGCGGCTGGCCGTGGCCGACCAGCGTCGCGATGGCGGATGACAGCGTGCAGCCGGTGCCGTGGGTGTGCCGCGTGGCAATGCGCGGGCTTTCAAACGTGAGCGTTTCGCCATCGGGGGCGACCAGCAGGTCGATGATCGCATCGCCATGCCCATGCCCGCCCTTGGCGAGCACATGCGCGCCGGTTTCGCGGGCGAGCTGCAGAGCGGCGTTGCGGATATCGTCGATGGTCACAAGGCTGCCCGGACACAGCACTTCAAGCTCGGGCAGGTTGGGCGTGATAAGGGTTGCGAGCGGAAACAGCCGGGCGCGCATGCTGCCGATCGCGGCCTCGTCGATCAGCAGCGCGCCGGACGTTGCGACCATGACCGGATCGACCACAATCGGGAAGCGGCGGACACCGGGCGGACGCGGATGGCGCGCAAGGGCCTGCGCCGAGCGCGCACTGATCTCGGGTGCGGCGACCAGCGCGGCGCTCACGTTGCGCACGATCTCCTCGTTGCCGAGCATCCCGATCTTGATCGCATCGACCCCGATATCCTCGACACAGGCCGCGATCTGCTTCAGCACCATCGAGCCTTCGCAATGGGCGACGGCTGCGACCCCCACCGTGTTCTGCGCGGTGATCGCAGTGATCGCGGTCATGGCATAGCCGCCAAGCATGGTGATGGTCTTGATATCGGCCTGAATGCCCGCCCCGCCGGAACTGTCAGACCCGGCGATGGCAAGAATGCGAGGGGGTGTGCGCGTGTTCATGGAGAGCGCCATAGCAAACCTGCGCGGGAAGGTCAGCCAAGCCCCGTGTCAAGCACGGGGCGGCGAAATCAGGGCTTTTGCGAAAGGGAGTGATCCCAGAATGCCCGCGAGTGGCGCATGTCCTTGTCAAGCCGCCGTGCGGATCACCCGCGCCGCCTAACCCTTGAACTTGCGCTCGGTGCTCGGCGGGAATTTCGCGTGGAGCGCCTTTGCGCGCGTCGGCCGGTCCATCAACTCGCCGCCACAATTGGGGCAGCGGTCATCCAGGTCCTCTGCGCATTCGGCGCAGAAGGTGCATTCGAACGAGCAGATGAAGGCACCCGGCGCATCGGCCGGGAGCAGGACTCCGCAGGTTTCGCAATCGGGGCGCATGTCGAGCATGGCCGGATGCTAGCGCGCGAACCTTGCCGGCAAAAGCCAAAACATGGCCTTCACCGGGCCTTTACCAGTCTGCGCCTATCCCATCGCCTGATGGAACAGCGCAGATTCAACCTGACGATGGCCACGCTGGTGGGTCTTCTGCTGCTTTCAACCAGCCCGCTTGGCGCCATGCTTGGCCTGCTTCTCGCTTTTACCGTGGGCCTGTTCGTCGCTCCGATCATGTGGATCATGGCCGAAAGCCTGGGCACCGATCTCGATTCCATCATGCGTCCCGCGTTGATCTCGCTCGGGGTGGCCTTCGCTGCCGGTTTGCTGACGGTGACCGGCCTGCTGGTTGCCGCGATCCGCAGGGGCGATGCGCACGCGGCACGGCGTCATATCGCCACGCTGGCGGTGATGGCAGCGGTGCCCGCGATCCTTTGGCTTTCGTCCGAGGCGCTGGCCGACGCCTGGCCCTGAGGCCTACGCCGCCGCTGTGCGCACGGCTTCGCAGATCGCGTCGACCACCGCTTCGACCTGCTTCTGGTCGTCGCCCTCGGCCATCACCCGGATTACCGGCTCGGTGCCCGAGGGGCGGATCACGAGGCGGCCCCGGCCTGCAAGCGCTGCCTCGGCCTCGGCGATCACGGCCTTCACCGCTGGATTGTCGAGCGGCTGGCCGCCCTCGTAGCGCACATTCTTGAGCAGCTGCGGCACGGGATCGAACACGTGCAGCAATTCGCTTGCCGGTTTGCCTGACCGGACGAGGCTTGCCAGAACCCGCAGCGCAGCCACCGTGCCATCGCCCGTGGTGGCATGATCGAGCAGGATCATGTGCCCTGATTGCTCGCCGCCGACATTGAAGCCCCCCGCCTTCATCGCCTCGAGCACATAGCGATCGCCGACCTTGGTGCGCTCAAGCGTCAGGCCCCGGCCGGCAAGATAGCGTTCGAGTCCGAGATTGCTCATCACCGTCGCCACGATCCCGCCGCCACGCAGCGCGCCCTTGTCCTGCATCCGCCCGGCGATCAGCGCCATGATCTGGTCGCCATCGACTGCGCGGCCCTTTTCGTCGACCACGATCAACCGGTCGGCATCGCCATCAAGCGCGACGCCGATATCCGCGCCTTCTTCAACCACCTTGGCTTGCAGCGCGGCTATCGCGGTCGACCCGACGCCGTCATTGATGTTGGTGCCATTGGGCGCAACGCCGAGCGTCACCACCTCAGCCCCCAATTCCCAGATCGCGCTCGGGGCCACCTGATAGGCCGCGCCGTTGGCGCAATCGACCACCACCTTGAGCCCATCGAAGCGGATGTCCGAAGCAACCGATTGCTTGACCGCGTGGATATAGCGCCCGCGCGCATCCTCGATCCGCCGGGCGCGGCCGATATTCTCTGCCGGCGCAAGCGGGATGTCGGTTCCCATCAATCGCTCGATCTCGGCCTCGGCCTCGTCGGACAGCTTGAAGCCATCGGGGCCGAACAGCTTGATCCCGTTATCGGCGAACAGATTGTGGCTGGCCGAGATCATCACGCCAAGGTCCGCCCGCATCTCGCGGGTGAGCAGGGCAATCGCCGGGGTGGGCAGCGGTCCCGTCATGATCACGTCGATCCCGACGCTGGTGAAGCCCGCCACCAGCGCGCTTTCCATCATGTAGCCCGACAGGCGCGTGTCCTTGCCGATCACCACGCGGTGCCGGTGCCCGCCCCGAACGAAATGGCGGCCCGCTGCCTGCCCCACCTTCATCGCGGTGGCGGCGGTCATCGCGCCAGAATTGGTTCGGCCCCTGATCCCATCGGTTCCAAACAGCTTCCTCGTCATCAATTCCCGCCCTGTCATGCTGGCCGTGTTGTCTCGCGCTTCTGGCGCGGTTATCGCGCAAAGGGAAGGGCACTGCGCCCTCATAAGGACAGGCCATTGCTGGAAAGTGAAAACACGGCGGCCGGAGCAGAGGGCACCGGTCAGGGAAAGTTTGCGCTGGTGTCGATCCGCCTGCCGGTGGCCTTGACCTTTGCGGCGCTGGTCGGCGGGTTGCTGGCCGGGATCGCCGGGGCAGCCTCGGGCGCGCCCCAGATGGTGAGCGATATCGCCGGGCTGATCGGCGGGCTGTGGCTGCGCGCCTTGCAGATGACGATCATCCCGCTGGTTGCGGCGCTGCTGGTGCTGGGTCTGGTCCAGATGATCCTCGCCGCGCGGGTCGGCACCGTGGCACGGCGGATGATCGCGCTGATGGTGTTCGTGCAGCTGTCGGGCGCAGCCTTCGCCTCGGTGTTCATGCCGATGCTGCTGCGCGCTGTCCCGGTGCCCGAGGGCGCGAGCGCCTTCCTCGCGCAGACGCCTTCCGATGTGGGCGAGGTGCCCAAGGTGCTCGATTTCCTCGCATCGCTGGTATCGCCCAACATCATCGCCGCCGCCGCCGAAACCGCGATGCTGCCGCTGACACTGTTCTTCGTGATGTTCGCGGTCGCGATCACCCGCCTGCCGGAGGATCAGGGCGAGCGGCTGCTGGGGTTCTTCCATGCGCTCGGCAATGCGATGCTTCTGATCATCGGCTGGGTGCTTAGCGCCGCTCCGGTCGGCGTCTTCGCGCTGGCTTACGGCGTCGGCGTGCAGAGCGGGGGTGGCGCCTTCGCCGCGCTCGGACATTACGTGCTCACCGTAACCGCGATGGGCACGTTCGTCTTCATGCTCGCCTATGCCATCGCCATCGGCCTGGGCCGCACCGGCGTGCGCTTTGCCGGCGCGGTGCTCCCCGCCCAGGCGGTGGCGCTGTCCACGCAAAGCTCGCTCGCCAGCCTTCCCGCCATGCTCGACAGCGCTGGGCGACTC
Source organism: Sphingomonadales bacterium (assembly GCA_004292705.1). GTDB lineage: Bacteria > Pseudomonadota > Alphaproteobacteria > Sphingomonadales > Sphingomonadaceae > Erythrobacter. The sequence continues at coordinate 12,932 of RDXA01000335.1, forward strand.
GGCCTCAGGGCTTCGACCGCCGAATTCGTGCTGCCGCTGGCGGTGGTGATCTTCCGCGCGACCAGCGCCGCGATGAATCTCGCGGTGGTCTATTACATCGCCGCGCTGGCGGGCGTGGACGTTTCGCCCACAGTCGCCATCGCGGGCATCCTGATTGCCAGCATCATCAGCCTTTCCGCCGTGAGCCTGCCCGGATCGATCAGCTTCGTCGTTTCGATCGGCCCGATTGCGCTCGCCATGGGCGTGCCGGTCGAGCCGCTGGCGTTGCTGGTCGCGGTCGAGATGCTGCCTGACCTGATGCGCACCTTGGGCAATGTCACCATGAACGTCGCTGTCACAAGCGCAGTTGACCGCGCCGCGCGGGGTAGTAACGCGGCGACTTGAAGCTGCAACCCTTCGTCCACATGTGCGTTACCGCTGCATACGAAATTCAACCCAGCCTCTGGAGGACACCATGGCTTTCGCACTTTCCCCGCTGCCCTATGCCGACACCGCACTCGAACCGGCGATCTCGGCCGAGACTCTGTCGTTCCACCATGGCAAGCACCACCAGACCTATGTCGACAAGATGAACGCCGCGATTGACGGGACGCCCCACGCGGATGCCTCGCTCGAAGCGATCATCGCCGCCTCGCGCGGCACCAATCAGGGGCTGTTCAACAATTCGGCCCAGACCTGGAACCACGCCTTCTACTGGCACTCGATGGCGCCTGCGACCACCGAAGCCTCGCCCGAGCTGCTCGCCGGGATCGAAGCGGCTTTCGGCTCGGTCGACGAGCTGAAGCAGAAGCTCAAGGATCGCGGCGTTGGCCACTTCGCATCGGGCTGGGTGTGGCTGGCCGAGAAGGACGGCAAGCTGAGCATCGAGGAAACCCACGATGCCGATACGCTGGCCGACAGCGGCTTCAACCCGCTGCTGGTGCTCGACGTGTGGGAGCACGCCTATTACCTCGACCACCAGAACAAGCGCCCGGCCTATTTGGACGCGGTGGTCGAAAACAAGCTCAACTGGGCGTTTGCGAGCGAAAACCTCGCGCGCGGGACGGTGTGGACTTACGCCTGATTTCTTCGGGTTTCGGAATGAGGAAGGCCCGTCGCAGCGATGCGGCGGGCCTTTGATTTACCCCTTGTAAATCAGGCTCGGCTTATCGGTACGCAAATTTCGTCGCAGAATTCTAGCGGAGCAAGATTGCATGGCCTTCACGATAACCCACTCGCTCCTCCGCGAGATAGTTGGCCAAGCCCAAGCCGTCGAGGCCGATATCTTGCGCTTCTTTGAGCCGCATGAGGTTGACGGCATGGGAGAAGATGCGTTTCTTTCAGCGGGGCAAAAGCTTGATCTAACCCTACGCCAACGGCTTACAGACACGCTTTCCGGTCTTGACGATGTGATGCTGGCAGAGGTCGCTGCAATCTCTTTGGCAGGGGATGGCTCTTATGCACCCGACGAGATCGCTGAGCTGGTTGGCAGTCTTCTGGAAAGAACGGACCGAAACGAGCGAATGAGAATGCTCACGAATGAGCCGCTCATTGGTTCGATGTTGGCCAATGGCATGAGCGCTCTTGGTCTTGACGCTTGATCGGGCGTGATGGGACTCATGGCCGGAATCATATTGCCAATCGCCCCGCACAACCAAAATCTCGTCAGCCCCGCGAACTGACCCCGTTGCCGGCCGCGACCATGTCGAGTTCTTCAAGGATCGCGCGGTGGGCGATGTCATCATCGCTCGACCGGCGCGGGATGTTGCCGCTGGCGAGCATTTCGGTCAGCGCGGCGCGCGCGCGGCCCACGCGGCTTTTGATCGTCCCGACCGCGCAGCCGCAGATCGCCGCAGCCTCCTCGTAGGAAAAGCCGCCCGCACCCACCAGCAGCAGCGCCTCGCGCCGCTCCGCCGGCAGGGTCAGCAGCGCACGGTGAAGGTCGCTGAGGTGGATCGGTTCCTCCTGTCCGGCAGGCGCAGTCAGGATGCGTTCGGCCACGCCTTCATCATACTCGCCGCGAAACCGGTTGCGGCGCATGTCGGTGAGGTAGGCATTGCGCAAGATCACAAAGGTCCATGCGCGCATCGACGTGCCGGGCTCGAACCGGTCCTGCGCCGCCCATGCCTTCAGCAGCGTCTCCTGCACCAGATCATCGGCCATGTCGGGCCGGCCGCAAAGCCCGCGGGCAAAGGCACGCAGGTGCGGGACCACTTCGGTCAACTCGCGCTTGAAATCCAGCTTGTCGCTGGCCGATAGCGTTCCGCCGGGTTCTCCCGCCGCTGTCCCGCCACTCATTGCCTGGTGTCCCGGCCATCGCGCGATGCGCCAGCGCCGCCGCTTGTGCCGCGGGCAGGATCGATCGCGTCGAGCCGGTCGAGCAGATCCTTGAAACTGTCGGGGAGCGCCTCCTCGACCACCGAATCATAGAGCTGTTTCAGCCCATCGGCCCATTCGGGCGGACGCCGACCGGCGTCATCGCCGCCTCCGCTGCCACCCTGTCTGTGATTCGAGGCCATTGCTCGCTAGGTCCCTGATCCCGTTGTCCCGGCCTCCCATCGAGGCCGATGCCGCTCCTGCAGGGGCTGCGGCGCACTTGCTTGCGCACGCCGACAACACCGCCGCCGAGCCGAGTTTGGACGATTCGGGAACGATGCGCTACCTGTTTGGTTCCGCCTCGGCCCGCAGCATCCTGCTTTGGGTCGCGGCACCGACAGGATTGCGCATTATCGACCCGCTCGCTCTCAGCCCCTATGTCGATCCAGCAACTTCCCCGCCGCCGACTTCGTCGGGGCGCGCGCGGCGCTGGCTGGTGCTCTATCCGCGGGCGGTTCCGCTGGTGATTTTCCTCGCGCTTACCGCGATCACGGCCCTCAGTGTCTTTGCGATCGAAAGCAACGCGCGTGCCCGTGAAGGCGCTGTCATGCGCGAATATGCGCAAAGCGTTGCGGCAGCGCTGGACCGCAGCGGCAGCGGCTTCACCTCCTATCTCAGGGCGGGGGCCGCACTGTTCGCCAGTGTCGAGGAGGTGAACCCTGAGACCTTCGACAGCTTCGTGCGCGCCCTTAAGCTCAACACCGAATATTCGGGTGCGGAGGGGATTGGATGGATTCCGGTGATCGAAGCGCGCGATCTGGGCAGCTTTCTCGCACAGACGCGCGCCCGCCAGCCAGCCTATCCCGATATCTTTCCCAAGCCCGCCAGCACCACCAGCCGTGTGGCGCCGGTGGCGATGTTTGCCCCCGAGACCGCGCTCAACCGCCGCGCGCTCGGCTATGACATGTATTCCGATGCGGCACGCGCAGCGGCCATGGCCGAGGCGGAATTGACGCTGCGCCCGGCGGCCTCGGGCCGGATCGTGCTGCGACAGGAAACCAGCGGCACCGCGCCCGCCTTTGCCATCTACATGCCGGTGTTCCGCATGAGCGGGACGGGGGACGGCTCCGACGAGCGGCGGCTGGCCGGTTTCGTCTACACGCCGTTCCGCGCGCGTGAGTTCCTTGACGCGGCGATCGACCGGCAGGGGCAAGGTCGCTTCGGCGTGCGGCTGTACGATGGCGAGGTTTCGACCGGGCACCTGCTGGTCGCGGACAGCATCGCCGATTCCGCCAAGCAAACGGTGCAGCAGGAAGTCACCATTGCCGACCGCAAGCTGATGCTGGTGATCGAAAGCGCCAATGTGCAGGTGCTTTCCCCGCTGTCGATGGTGACCCTGATCTTCGGCCTCGCGCTGGCAAGTCTGCTCATGCTGCTCGCCCGGCTGCTCACCCAGCAGGCCTTCGAGGATCAGGAGCGGCTCGCATTCTTCGAGGAACAGCACTCGATCCGCAATTCGCTGACCCGCGAGCTCAATCACAGGGTCAAGAACACGCTGGCGAACGTGCTGTCGATCCTCTCGCTGACCCGCCGCCGGGCGAGCGGGCTGGATGACTTCGCCGACAGTCTGGAAGGCCGCATCCGCGCGCTTTCGGCGACGCATGACCTGCTCACCGTGACCGACTGGGGCACGACCCCGATCCGCGCGGTGATCGAGGCAGAATTGCAGCACTTCCGTGTGGCGCTGGGCGACGCGATCCTGCTGGAAGGGCCGGAGCTGGAACTCGCCCCCAACGATGCGCTGTCCTTTGGCCTTGCGGTGCATGAACTTGCGACCAATGCCGCCAAATATGGCGCGCTCAGCGTGGCGGGCGGCAAGGTCATGATCCGCTGGCAGCGCGGGGAAGACCAGACCGGGGAGACCGGCTGGGCCGAGGTTGAATGGCAGGAAGTCGGCGGACCGCCGGTAGCGAGCGAGCGCCGCCGGGGCTTCGGCACCGAGCTGATCGAGAAGGTCGTGGCGCACGAGTTGCGCCAGCCGGTCACACTCGATTTCGCGCCCACCGGAGTCCGCTGCGTGCTTCGGGTGCCGGTGCGCCGCCCGGCCGATTTCCGGATCCGCGAAAAGGAAAGCGAGCGGCGGGTGCTGAAGCCCTAGGGTTCCCGATCCACCACATCCGTTCGTCCTGAACTTGTCGAAGGGCCGCACTTTCGCCCGCAACGCAGCCAGAAGTGGAGGGACAGTCCTTCGTCAAGCTCAGGACGAACGGGGATTGTGCTTAACCCAAAGGCTTTGTCGATCCGAAGAACAGAGCCTGACTGATCGCAGCGCGCACGGTCGCCTCCTGAAAGGGTTTGGTGACGAGATAGGTCGGCTCGGGCCGGTCACCGGTCAGCAGGCGTTCGGGATAGGCGGTGATGAAGATCACCGGCATCGTGCCAACGCTCAGGATATCGTCGACCGCGTCCAGCCCGGATGACCCGTCGGCGAGCTGGATGTCGGCCAGCACCAGCCCCGGCATCGCTTCGGCCACTGCCGCGCGCGCCTGTGTGCGGGTCGCCGCGGTGCCGCTGACCGCATGGCCGAGGCCGGTGACGAGGTCTTCCAGCTGCATCGCGATCAGCGGCTCGTCCTCGATGATCAACACCGAGGTGGTCTGCTCGCGCTCGATCTCGGCGACGGCTTCGGCAACGAGGGCTGCGACCTCCTCGGCGCTACGCCCCAGGATGGCAGCGGCTTCGGCCGTCGTGAAATCCTCAAGGGTGGTCAGCAGCAGCGCCTGACGGGCCGGCGGCGTGATCGCACCAAGCCGGACCTGCGCACCGGCTTCATGCTCGCTGGTGGCCGACCCGGTGGCTGCCGGACCGGAGGCGCTCGCCCAGATTTTGCTAAAAGCGCGGTAGAGCGGCACCCGCCCACCCGCCAGCGAGGCTGCGAGTGCCTCGTCAGCCAGCACCGCTTCGAGCATCTCGCGGACAAAGGCATCGCCGCTCGCCTGCGATCCGGTGAGCGCGCGGGCATAGCGGCGCAGGAAAGGCAGGTTGGCCGCAATCTGGCTTCCGAGAGACATGAATCACCTTTCGCTGGTCTGGATAAACACCCGGATATGCAATCGCCGAGGGGCCATAGCGGTTCCCCAGCCCGACGTCGCCTCTATCCGACAGAGATATGAAAAAATTGATTTTTTCTTCCGGTTTCCGTAAGGGCAAAAAAATTTTCAGGGGCCGGGAACCGCGCGCAAAGCCAATCATTATCTCCCTGTCACCGCCGAGACCCCCCTCCCGTCCAAGCGGCTGGTGATACGATCCCGAAAGGCCTCTGCTCGTTCGCGTGCAGAGGCCTTTTTTGTTGGTGCTGCCCGTTTTGGCAGGGATCGGCATGCCGGGCCAGCGCGGCCGATCACCCCAACATCCGCTCGTAGATCACATATTCGCGGTTGATCTTGCTCTGGATCGTATCGGCAATGGCGACCATCCCCTGATTGTCTTCGAGGATCCAGCCGATCTCGCCGCGCATGGACTGGTATCTGGTGTTGGCCTCCACCCGGATCGTCTCGATCATCATGAAGGCGAGCTGGCTGGCAAGGCGGCTGTTGTGCAGTTCCTTCAGCACCCCCATCAGCGGCACCCGCATCCCCGCCCCCTTGGGGTGCCTCAGCCAGCGCAGCATCGTGATCCAGCCGAACGGGAACAGCTTGCCTCTGATCTTCGCCAACGCGTCGTTCAAGTCGGGGAAGGTCAGCATGAAGGCGACCGGCCGCCCGTCGACCTCGGCGATCATGTTGAGCTCTTCCTTGATGATCGGGCGCAGCTTCTGGCCCGCATAGGCGACCTCTGCCGGGCTGAACGGTACGAAACCCCAGTTGTCCGACCATGCATCGTTGAGGATGCCGAGGATTGTCGCCACTTCCGCGTCCCAATCGGCCTTGCGCACCCGCCGGACGTTGATCCGCGCGTTCTTGTGGCCCGATTGCACGATCCGCTGGACCAGTGGCGGGAAGGGCTTCGAGATGTCGAGATCATAGGTGTAGAGCGTCTTGGCGCGTGCGAAGCCGGCAGCCTCGATCCACCCCGCATAATGCGCCGGGTGGTGACCCATCATCACCATCGGCGCATGGTCTTGCCCGCGGACGAGCAGCCCGGGTTCCTCCCAGACCGACAGCGAGATCGGCCCGAGCACGCGCGTCATCCCTTCGCCCGCCAGCCACGCCTCGGCCGCGGCCAGCAGCGCGCGCGCGGTCCCCTCGTCCTCGGCATCGAAATAGCCGAAAAAGCCGGTGCCGGGGCCAAAACCCTGGTCAGCCGGCATGGCCAGCGCCAACTCGTCGATATGCGCCGCGATGCGCCCCACCGGCGTCCCGCCGCGCCGGGCGATGAACAGCCGCACCCGGGCGTGGCCGAAAAACGGGTTCTTGTCCGGATCGACCAGTTCGATCTGCTCAGCCCGGATCTGTGGTACGAAATGCGGCAAGCGGTCGGAAAAAGCGCGGCCGAGATCGACAAAAGCCGCGCGGCCCCGCTTGTCGGTGACCGGCTCGATCCTTATTTCTGCCTCGCGGCCTGCAACATCCGTCACGCCCGATCCTCGTTTTGCATCACGTCACCGTGTCTGTGTCGCGCCCGCGCCCGTCGCGCAAGGCTGTCGATCACTGTCACCAACAACGCGCGTTTGGCTTGGCCGGTGATTTCGGCTAGGGCGGGCGCAGGATTACGCCGAAATGATCATGCACCAGACCCTCGATCCTGCCCGCCCTCAGCCGCGCGCGCCTGCGCCGCGGGCAAGCCGCGTGCAATTCATGGCGGCAGATGACAAGGCGATGCTGCGCGCCGCGCGTGACTTGACCAAGGGACTGGGCGAAGCGAAGCCCGGCATCTACTGGCCCGACATGCTGATATCGGCCGGTCTGGGCTATGCCGGGATTGCCGTGGCAATCCTTTCGCAGACCCTGATCGTGCAGCTGGCCGCCGGGCTGGTCGGTGCGCTGGCGCTTTATCGTGCGGTGATGTTCATCCACGAGCTGACCCACATCCACCGTGATGCCCTGCCCGGCTTCCGCACCGCCTGGAACCTGCTGGTCGGCATTCCGCTGCTGATGCCAAGCTTCATGTATGAAGGCGTGCACACCATCCATCACAAGCGCACGCAATATGGCACGGTGGAAGATCCGGAATATCTGCCGCTCGCGCTGATGAAGCCGTGGAGCCTGCCGCTGTTTGTGGCTGTCGCGCTGTTCGCGCCGGTGGCGCTGCTGGTGCGTTCCGGGGTGCTCTATCCGCTCGGGCTGATGATCCCGGCAATCCGGACCATCACATGGGAACGCTTTTCGGCGCTGTCGATCAACCCTGAATTCCGTCGCAAGCCGCCCGAAGGCGATTTTGCCGGCCGCGTGCGCTGGCAGGAAGCCGGAGCGAGCCTGTGGGCCCTAGCGGTCATCGCCAGTGTGTTCTTCGTGGGGTGGAAGCCGCTTGCCATCGCGCTGGCCGTGCTGTCGCTGACGGCAGTGCTCAACCAGCTGCGCACCCTTGTCGCGCACCTGTGGGAGAATGAAGGCGAGCCGATGACGGTGACGGCGCAGTTCCTCGACAGCGTCAATGTGCCCCCGCCGGGGCTTGCGGCGGAAATCTGGGCGCCGGTAGGGCTGCGCTATCACGCACTGCACCACCTGATGCCGTCGATGCCCTATCACGACCTCCCCGAAGCCCACCGCAGGCTCGCGCGCGAGCTGGGCACGGGTTCGACCTATGAGGGCGCGAACCACCCCGGGATGCTGGTGCTGGTCGGGCGGATTGCCAAGAGCACGATGAGGCGGCGGGCTTAGACCCCACAGCGTCTTTCAATCCAGAAAGCAGATCATCGCGCAGCGCCGGTCTGCGGGCAGTCCGTCATCGACCTCGTTTGCCAGTTCTCCCGCCAGCCGCAGGTGGGCATCAAGCGCGGTGACCTCATCGAAGCCGAGCCGCGCATAGAACGGGCCGTTCCACGCCAGATCGCGGAAAGTGGTCAGCGTCAGCGCCTTGAAGCCGGTGTTGCGCGCATCAATCTGCGCCGCGCGCACCAACCCCGCCCCGATCCCGCGCCGCTGGAAGGCAGGGACGACGTCCATCTCCCAGATGTGGAGTTCCCGCCGGAACGGCTCGGCCACCAGAAACCCTGCCATCGCCTCACCGACATGGGCGACAAGGCTATGGCCCTTGCGGATCAGGCGGGCGAAATCGGCCTCGGAGCGGCTGCGCGCCGGGTCGATGGAAGGCTCGCCAGCAAAGGCCGCCGCTGCCGCGCTCTCGATGGCGGGCATGGCGGCGGCATCGTCCGGCCGCGCGAGCCGAAGCGACCATGCGCCGCGGCTCATTCCTCCGTCCGGATCAGCACCGTCTCGCCCAGCAGCAGGAACAGGAAGAACGGCGCCCACGCCGCCAGGAAAGGCGGATAGCCGCCGAAGCTGCCCATCGCCAGCGCGGCATTGTCGACCACGAAGTAGGCAAAGCCCAGTGCCATCCCGATGATCGCCCGCACAAACAGCTGCCCCGAACGGGCAAGACCGAAGGCGGCGATCGAGCCCAAGAGCGGCATCAGCAGAGCCGAAAGGGGGCCGGAAAGTCGGTGCCACCACTTGGCGCGCATCTCGTCGGTGTTGCGCCCGGCGGCGTCATAGGCCGCAATGCTCTCGCCCAGCTCCCAGAAGCTCTGCGCATCGACATTGACCGATTGCAGCATGATCCGTTCGGGCGAGAGGTTCTGGCCCACCACCAGCGCTGCCGGACGCTCGGTGATCGCGCCCGCGACATCGAACCGGACCGGGCTTTCCAGCCGCCAGCCTGGGGCAGCGAAGGTCGCCCGCGGGCTGCGGATCTGCTCGCGGATGATCCCCCCGGACGCGCGGGCATACCAGGTGACCCCGGTCAGCACGATGGCCTTGCCCGTGCCGGTCAGCGTTGTCGCGGTGAGGATGTTGTTGCCATCGGTGAGGTAGATATTGGCGCGCACCCCGCCCGCGCTGTCCGCCGCCTCCGGGATCGGCCCATACTCCGCCGCCTGCCAGGCACCGAGCGTGGCATTGGCCCGCGTGACGATCCGTTCGTTGACGCCGAAGCTCACCAGCGACACCAGCGCGGCGGTCAGCAGCAAGGGCGCGAGCACCTGATGCGCCGACAGGCCGGCCGCCTTCATCGCCACCACCTCGCTGTTCTGGTTCAACGTCACCAGCGTGATCAGTGTCGCCAGCAGTACCGAATAGGGCAGGAAGCGTGCGGCAAGTTGCGGCGTGCGCAGCGCGGCATAGTGCAGGATCTCGGCCTGCCCATTGCCCGGTGCCGCAAGGATATCACCCGTCTCGGCCAGCAGATCGAGCGCCAGCAGAACCAGCACCAGCATGACAAGCACCGCGAGGATGCGCACCACGAACAACTTGGCGAGATACAGCGTCAACGTGCGCGAAGGGAAAAAGTCGAGCTGCATCGCTGGGCCTACTCCGCCGGAGCCGCCTCTGCGACCGGACGGAAGCCGCGCGGGTTGCGGCGCGCGAACACCTTGGTGATGCGCTTGGACAGTTTGGCGAAGGCCATTTCCAGCGCCCCGATCGCCTGCCCGCCCGGCACATAGGCGACGCGGTAATACATCCACAGGATGAGCCCGGCAAACAGCACGAACGGCACCCAGAAAGCGAGCATCGGATCAAGCCGACCAATCGCGGCGACATCTTCGCCATATTGGTTCACCTTGTGATAGGCGACCACCATCACGATCGAGACGAACACGCCCAGCGCGCTGGTCGATCGCTTGGGCGGGATTGCCAGCGCCACCGCCAGCAGCGGCATCAGGAACATCATCACGATTTCGACCAGCCGGAAGTTGAAGCTGGCGACGCTCGCATCGCGCGCATCGGGGGCGCTTTTGTCGCTCCAGCCGATCCTGAGCAACTCCGGCAGGATATATTCACGGGTCGCATCGCCGCGCGCCCGGAACTTCTCGATGGCGGGCAGATCAATCGGCAGATCGTGGCGGCTGAAACTGAGCACGCGTGGCGTGGCACCCCCGGTGTCCTGAATGATGGTGCCTTCGGTCAGACGCAGGATGATCGTATCGGGGTTGTCGCGCGTGGCAAGGAACGCGCCCTCGCGCGCCGAGATCGAGAGCACCTGCCCCTTGCTGTTGGCGACGCGGGCAAAGATGCCGATCAGGCGGCGCCCGTCATCTTCGCTTTCCTCGATCCGCAGCGCCATCCGATCGGCCAGCGTGGTGAATTCGCCGACCTTGATCGAGGCCCCGAGCGCGCCGGAACGCAGCTCGTATTCCATCTGCTCGTAATAGTAGCGGCTGACCGGCTGAATGTAGAACACCAGCGCCACATTCACTGCCACCAGCACCAGCGTGATAAGGTAGGGCATCCTGAGGAGGCGGTTGTAGGACAGGCCCACGGCGCGCATCGTATCCAGCTCGGATGAGGTGGCGAGCTTGCGAAACGCCAGGAGCACCCCCAGTAGCAGGCCCAGCGGGATCGCAAGGCTCGCATATTCGGGAATCAGCGCGCCCAGCATCTTGAACACCACACCCACCGGCCCGCCCTCGACCGCAACGAAATCGAACAGGCGCAGCATCTTGTCGAGCATCAGCAGCGAGGCGGCGAGCGCGAACACACCCAGCATCGGCCAGATGGTGAGCCGCAGGATGTAGCGATCGATGCTGGGGATGAGGTTGGGCAAGTGCGGCTTTTCCGTCGATGGCGCGAAGGCCAAGCAGCCCTAGCGTCTTCGCACGCGCGCGTCATGTCCTCAAATGCTGTGATCTGCGGCGGCCGAAAATGGGGATTACCAGAATCGGCTGCCGGGGATGCCCTTGAACGGCCCGGCCTCGGCTGCGGTGATCCACCCGCCATAGAAGCCGCCGGGCTGGGGCGTGACCTGCTGGCCATCGACCGTCACTGCATCGAAGGGCGCGGCATAGAAGGCGATGTGGCCCGCGATCCCCGCAAAGGCAGGGGTTGGCGCGGGGTAGCTCCAGCCAGCCTGCGCGATCCGCTCGGTGCCGATGAGCACATCCCAATAAACCGCCTGCCCTTTCCACTCGCAGATCGAGCGCGCAGGGTTGGGGGCGAGGTGCGCCAACACTATGTCGGCCTGGGGGATATAGTAGCTGGGCGGATGCGAGGTTTCGAGCGTGCGCCACGCGGCGCGGGTATCCGCCAGCACAAGGCCCTTGTGAACAATGCGGATGTGGCGCTGCGTCGGTTCGGCGATGGCGGGACGGGGGTAGTCCCAGACGCTTTCCTGACCTGGCTGAACAGGATCGGGCGCGGGGTGGTGGGGCGAGCGCATCAGCGCGCCGGCCTCACGCCTTTTCGAGGGTGCATTGCAGCGGGTGCTGGTTCTGGCGGGCGAAATCCATCACCTGATTCACCTTGGTCTCTGCAACCTCGTAGGTAAAGATCCCGCACACCCCCACGCCGCGCTGGTGGACGTGCAGCATGACGCGGGTGGCCTGTTCCAGATCCATCCCGAAGAAGCGCTTCAGCACCAGCACCACGAATTCCATCGGGGTGTAATCATCGTTGAGCATCAGCACCTTGTACTGGCTCGGCTTCTTGGGCTTGGCGCGGGTCTTGGTGGCGATGCCGACCTGCCCTGCTCCGCCGCCGTCCTTGCCGCCATCATCATTGGCATCCTCGTCCGCGGCGTGCACGGGCGCTGGCTGCGACGAAGGCAGCCCGACCGGAGCGGCGAGATCATGAAGGCGCGGATGCAGCATGAGCCTCCATTATGGGATTCGCTGGCGCGGGTGCAAGCGATTGGTGCGATTTGTTTGGCGTTGCCCAGACCCAGACCCGCCAAAGAAATGGCCGGCCAGACTTGCGCCTGGCCGGCCTGCGCCTTGCGGCGCGCTCTCGTGGACCGGGTTGGGAGAGAGAGGAGAGAGGCCCGGTCGGAGAATTCCTTGCTTACGCTGCCTTCTTGATCTTCTCGGCAGCGACGCTGACGCGGTTCGAAATCGGGGCGAAGGCTTCGTTGTAGAGCTTCACCCAGGCTTCGGTGCGCTTCGAACCGTAGGAGACGACCGCGTCGAAGTTGCGACGGGCGATTTCACCCTGGAGCTGCATCAGTTCGGTCGGCGACTTCACGGCGGCGACCTTCTTGGCGTCTTCGGTGACGGTTTCGATCACGGTCTTGCCGGTTTCGACGTTGTCCTTGAGCAGTTCCTGCGCGCCAGCGAAGAAGATCTTGCCGCTTTCGACCACGGCTTCGACATTCGCCTTGGTGAACTCGGTGGCTTCCGCGGTCAGTTCGCCGGTCTTGGCGAAAGCGGTCTTGGCACGGGTCTGGACGTCAGCCAGCATATCCTTGGCGGTGGCGGTGATGTCGGTGTTCTTGGCAGTGGCCATGATGGTATCCTTGAGCTTGATGACGGGGTTGGTCTTGGGCGCGGCAGCCGGCTTTGCAGCCTTCTTGGCGAGCGCGGGCTTCTTGACCGCGGTCTTGGTGGCGGTGGGCTTGGTGGCCGTCTTCTTGACGGTCTTGGCAGCGGCCTTCTTCACCGCGACCGCCTTCTTGGCGAGCGGGGCCTTTTTCGGCGCAGCGATCTTCTTGGGAGCCGGAGCAGCCTTGGGCGCTTCGACCGCCTTGGCCGATGCTTCGGCGTAAGCCTTCTCGGCAGCCGCGTCGATCTTGGCGACGGGCACCTTCACTTCGGTAGCAGCGGCATTTTCAACTTCGGACATGATGACCTCGCTTCATGTTGCACTGCACAAAATAGTGAGCACAGCCACGAAGTCAAGGATTTTTGTGCGGTGCACAAAAATGCTGGAGATCACTGAAATTCAGGGGTTTGCCGGGAAGCCTCGTGTTGTATTCTGAATATGCCCTATCCTCAGCGGGTCTTCACATAGCGCCCCGGCGCGTCCTCGATGACAAGATCGCCCGCGCCGCCAGGCACACGTTTGCCCGCCCTCGGCACGCGGACATCGGACTGCCGGTGCAGCCATTCCAGCCAATGCGGCCACCAGCTGCCGGGATGCTCGGTTGCGCTCTCGACAAAGGCCTTCAACGAAGGTGCGGCAGAGTCGCCCACCCAATACTGGTATTTCCCCGCAGACGGCGGATTGACCACCCCCGCGATATGCCCCGAGCCTGCCAGCAGGAACTCCATCGGTCCGGTGAAGTGGCGGGTGATGCGCCACACGCTTTCGGCCGGGGCAATGTGATCATCGCGTCCGGCCTGCACGAAGCTCGGAGTGGCGACCTGCGTCAGATCGATCGGAGTGCCATCCGCTTCCAGCGCATCAGGCACCACCAGCTTGTTGTCGCGGTAGAGATCGCGCAAGTAGGCATTGTGCCATTTGGAGGGCAGGTTGGTGACGTCACCGTTCCAGTGAAGCAGATCGAAGGCGGGGTAATCCTCGCCCATCATGTAGTTGTTGACCACATAGTTCCAGATCAGATCACGCCCGCGCAGTGCGTTGAACGCGGCGGCGAGATAGCGCCCGTCAAGATAGCCCTGCTGCGACAGTTGCCCGATCATCTCGAGCTGGCCATCGTCGATGAAATTCTTGAGATCGCCGCTCTTCTCGAAATCGACCTGTGCGGTGAAGAAGGTGGCCGACTTGACCTTGTCCGCCTCGCCCCGGCGAGACAGGATCGCCAGCGTTGCCGCAAGCGTTGTCCCCGCAACACAATAGCCGATTGTGTGGACGGCGGGCACATCAAGCCGCGCGCGCACATGGTCGATCGCCTCCATCTGCGCGCGGATGTAATCGTCCCACACCACATCGGCCATGCTTTCATCCGCCGATTTCCAGCTGACCACAAACACCGAAATGCCCTGATCCACCGCCCACTTTATGAAGCTTTTCTTGGGCGTCAGATCGAGGATGTAAAAGCGGTTGATCCACGGCGGGAAGATCACCAGCGGCACCTCAAGCACCTCGTCGGTGGTCGGCGAATACTGGATCAGCTGATAGAGCGGGGTCTCGAACACCACCTTGCCCGGTGTCGCGGCAAGGTTTTCGCCCAGCCGGAAGGCATTGGGGTCGGTATGGGTCAGTTGCCCGCGCTTGAGATCATTGATGAGGTGCTGCATCCCGCGCACCAGATTTGCGCCTTTGGTGTCCATCGTGCGCTTCAGCACCACCGGATTGAGGGCGAGGAAGTTATCCGGGCTCATCGCCTCGGCGAGCGCCGTCACCGCGAATTCGAGCTGCTGACGCTTGCTCTTGTCGAGCCCGTCCATGCCCTTCACCGCTTGCCGGAAATAATCGGCCAGCATCAGGTAGGTCTGGTGGAGCAGCAGGAAAGCGGGATGGTCGCGCCAGGCTGGATCGGCAAAGCGCCGGTCGGACTTCGGCAAGGCAGCAGCTTCGGGCGCGGTGCCTGCCTTCCCGCCAGTCGCGCCGGCGGCAAAGCTCTGCATCACGCCTGACCACAGCTGCATCTGATCCTGCGCGAGCTTGGCCGAGGCCTCGAACATGCCCTTGGGCAATTGTCCGAGCATCGATTGCGAAATCACCAGCCACTGGGCCGGATCAAGCATAGTGGTGCCCTTGGCCGCCTTTTCGGCCGCTGCTCGCGCCTGATGGGTGGCAAATTCGAGCCATAGCTGCTGCAATTGCGCACCGGTGGCTGCCCATTCGGTCAGCTCGCCTGCGTCGATACCCTTGCCGAGCAGCGACTCGAGCCCCTTGCCGCCCAGCATGTCGCGCATCGCTTCGCCTTGCATGTCGAAGAAGCCCTGCAGCCCTTCGCCTGCCGCCGCCATCAGGTCGGTATCCTGTGCCATCGCCTCAACCTGTCCCTTTTTGAACGCGCTGTCATACCAGTGTCGCCAACGCGGCCAAGCCGCAATTGCCGAAAACGCCTTCCCACGATCCGCGGGTTTAGCCTAGGGAGAAGGCGCAGTGGTCTCATCAGACCCGCCAAAGACAAGGTGATGACACGCCATGAATGACCAGTTCTATCGCATGAAGCGCATGCCTCCCTATGTGATCGCGGAGGTCAACGCCATGCGTCATGCCGCGAGGCTCGCTGGGCAGGACATCATCGATCTCGGCATGGGCAACCCTGACCAGCCCCCGCCCCAGCATGTCATCGACAAGCTGTGCGAAGTCGCGGCCAAGCCCGATGCGCATGGCTATTCGCAATCGAAGGGCATCCCCGGCCTGCGCCGTGCCCAAGCTGGTTACTATGCCCGTCGATTTGGCGTCGAGCTCGATCCCGATAGCGAGGTCGTGGTGACCATGGGGTCGAAGGAGGGCCTCTCCAGCCTCGCCACCGCGATCATCGCGCCGGGCGATGTGGTGCTGGCACCCAACCCGTCCTACCCGATCCACACCTTCGGTTTCATCATCGCAGGCGCAACGATCCGTTCGGTGCCGACGACGCCCGATGAGCATTACTGGGAATCGCTCGAACGGGCGATGAGCTACACTGTCCCGCGCCCGTCGGTGCTAGTGGTCAGCTACCCCTCCAACCCCACCGCCGAGACGGTCGAGCTGCCGTTCTACGAGCGGCTGGTGGCCTGGGCGAAGGAGAACCAGGTCTGGATCGTCAGCGATCTGGCCTATTCCGAGCTTTATTTCGACGGCAAGCCAACGCGCTCGATCATGGAAGTGCCCGGCGCCAAGGACGTGGCGATCGAGTTCACCTCGATGTCCAAGACCTATTCGATGGCAGGCTGGCGGATGGGCTTTGCGGTCGGCAACACACAGCTGATCGCGGCGCTGACGCGGGTGAAGTCCTATCTCGATTACGGGGCCTTCACCCCGATTCAGGCGGCGGCCTGTGCCGCGCTCAATGGCCCGCAGGACATCATCGATACCAATCGCGAGCTCTATCACCGGCGCCGTGACGTGATGGTGGAGGCCTTCGGGCGCGCCGGATGGGACATCCCGCCGCCGCCCGCCTCGATGTTTGCTTGGGCACCGCTACCGCCCGCGCTCAAGGCGATGGGCAGTCTCGAGTTCTCCAAGCAGCTGCTGACCGAGGCGCAGGTCGCGGTCGCGCCCGGCGTGGGTTATGGCGAAAACGGCGAGGGCTATGTGCGCATCGCAATGGTCGAGAACGAACAGCGCCTTCGTCAGGCCGCGCGCAACATCAAGCGCTATCTTCAATCGGTGGGGGTCAACAGTTCTGCCGCCTAGGTTATTCGTCATGTCAGAAGGCTATCTCGTCCAATACGGGAGAATTCCTGTCCGATCTGCGTTAGTTCTCAGTTATTACGGGATGAACCGCTGAAGGAGAGCATGATGGCGTCCGGAGCCGCGCGTCGGCTGACCGACAGGCAGCGCGCCGTAATGGAGCGCATTGACCGGCGCGTCCCGATCAAGGTGATCGCAGCCGAGCTTGGCGTGTCCGAAACCCGGATCAATCAACACATCCGCGCGCTGAAGGACTTCTACGCTGCCTCGAGCCTCGGAGATCTGGTCGAGAATTACCGTGCCACCCTGCCCCCCGAAGCTGCACGCGTCGCCGCTGAAACCGACCTAGGTGAAACGACGGATGCAGATTTGCTCAAGCCCTTCAGTGAACCTGCATACACAAATTCTCAGATTAACCTCGCTGCGGTTCCGGCTGATTTGGCCGGTCGGGACGATCCTGGACGTCTGATCCTCAGCGATGCCATGCCGCTCATCGAACAGGCACCGTGGCTGAGATCGGGCGAACCCAAGGTGGTCCCCGGAGTGCTCGATGGTGAGCATGCCGTCCTGATGCGACTGGGAGCGATCGTCGGGATCGCTACGGGCATCCTGGCCTCGGTGATCCTCGCGATCACGGCTGCGATGACCCTCAGTGAGGCAACGGAAGGCAGGGCATACCTCTCCGTGGAAACTGGGGTCGTAGCCGGGGGAGCACCGGCTCCGCTGGAGACCAAGAATGGACAATCGTATTCTCGCTGACGCACACAATCTCAAGAAGCTGATCCGCGAAGCCGAGGCCCTCGCCGACGAGGCGATTATTGCGATGGCGCGGCTCAAGCAGGCAATGCTCGCCGCCCGCCAGAATCCGCTGGTCGAAGTGAACACCGGCCAGCGCGCGCTGGTTCGCCTGACCGAGGCCGAAAGCCAGGCGCTTGCCATGTCGAGCAATCTGCTGCGGGTGCACGATGAACTGAGCAAGGTTGCCCGCGTTCACGCCGGGGGCGATACGGGGGTGCCGACCGTGATCCCCCCGAGCGATCTTGACGTTTTGCCTGTCGGGCAGACGCGGGAGCAGGAACGGGAGCCGCTGCAAGCTTGAAGCGATGACCGAATGGATCGAATTCCTGAACCTGTATCGGGTTTCCGCCCAGCATCTGGTTGCTGCCCTGCTTGGAGCAGCGATCTGGCGCTGGGGCGGAAGCCCGGAGCGCTGGTCGATCGGCGTGTTCATCGCAACGATGGTGGCACCGTTCTATCTCTTCGCATGGCTTGGACTCCAAGCCACGGGGGCCGAGCCCTATGCCGTTGTCTATACCATCATGGATGTGATCGCGGCTGCCATGTTCATCGCCATCGCGCTCAAAGCCAACCGCAACTACCCGCTGTGGGTTGCCGGTTTCCAGTTGGTCGCACTGGGCGCGCACATGGTCAAGGCGACGGTCGATACGGTCTCGCCGCTGGCTTTTGTCATACTGGTCATCGGGCCGTCCTATTGCCAGTTGCTGGTGCTGCTCGGCGGATTTGTCCGCCACGTCCTGCGCGAACGCCGCTTCGGCACCTATCGCGACTGGCGGCAGCCTGTGGTCCTCGGAAGCAAACTGCCACTCTGACGACGCCGAGAGCGCTTCGTGCCTGATCGCGCCGCCCTCACACGTTGCCGGGAGTATGGCGCATGCTGACGTCAGTGATTGCGCGGGCCGGGGATGACGCGGTTTCGCAGGAGGAGCGCGCCGCCGCGATGATCGGCTACCTGCGCAGCGTCGTTCTCGCGCCCCCGGCGCAGCACGAGCGCGGCCACGCGATCTTTGTCGACCGCCACCGCGCCTGGCTCGGCGATTGGCCGTGCGGGATCGGCACGATGAGTGCGCTCGCCTTCAGGATGCGGGCGCTGCTGGGAGAGGCGCTGCGCCACGATGCGGCCGGCATTATCCTCGCCCACAACCACCCCTCGGGCCATTGCCGACCGAGCGGCTGCGACATTGCTGCCACGCGGCACCTGGCCGAAATTGCGCGCGCGCTTGACATCGCGCTGATCGATCACCTGATTTTCACGACCGACGCGGTCTATTCGATGCGCGCGGGGGGACTGCTGTGAACGCACCGCTCCCATCGTGCCATTTCCCCGGCGGTGATGAGACCGTCCGGCGCTTCCGGGAGGCGGGAGACCTGACGCTGGACCTGTTTCACCGCGACGGCCGGGTTGACGATTACTGGCTCGGTCTCGACCCGCGCGAATTTGCGCTGCTGTGGCGCTTGGCCGAGCAGCCGGGCGAGCGCATCGCCGCCCGGCAATTGCTGGCCGAAGCCTGCCACGTGGCCTTCGAGCCGGAGAGCGAGGATTTCGCGGCGCACATGGCGCAAGTGCAGGCCAAGCTTGCGGCCGCAGGGCTCGCACAACTGATCGGCACCGACGCCGAAGGCCGCCACTTTCTCATAGTGCCTCCACCTTATGACCTGATGCCCATAACCTGAGCCGCGCCGACCGAAGCCGCTCTGGACAGGATGCGGCAGATCGGCCAATCTCAGGCTTCAATACAGCCTTGAGGGTTCAGAGCCGCATGTCCGCCACCGCCACCATGATCGCCAATGACCGCGTCGCCATTGAACTGGACGAGGACGGCGTCGCAGACGTCCGCTTCGTGCGCGCCGAAAAGATGAATGCGCTCGATCCGGAGATGTTTGAGCGCATCATCGAGGCTGGCATCACCCTCCAGCGGATGAAAGGCCTGCGCGCCGTGGTGCTCTCGGGCGAAGGCCGTGCTTTCTGCGCCGGGCTTGACCTGTCCAATTTCGCTCGCAAGCCCGCCGAGGACGAACCGGGCCTGACCGAGCGCACCCATGGCAATGCCAACCGCCCGCAGCAGGTGGCAATGCAGTGGAGGAAGCTGCCCGTGCCGGTGATCGCGGCGGTGCACGGCGTGTGCTTCGGCGGCGGCCTGCAGATCGCCAGCGGGGCGGATATCCGCGTGGTTCATCCCGAAACCCGCATGGCGATCATGGAGCTGAAGTGGGGCCTTGTCCCCGACATGGGCGGCTATGCGCTGTGGCGCGGGATGGTGCGTGACGACGTGCTGCGCGAACTGATCTACACCAACCGCGAATTCACCGGGGCCGAAGCGCAGGCGCTTGGCCTCGCAACCTACGTGGACGATAACCCGCGCGACCGCGCACTGGCGATCGCCCGCACCATCGCAAACAAGAACCCCCACGCGATCCGTGCCGCCAAGCGGTTGCAGGCGGGCATGTGGGAGCGCGAGACCGATGCGATCCTGCTGGAGGAAAGCATCGAGCAGCACGCCATCATGCGCAGCCGCAACCAGGTCGAAGCCGTGATGGCCGAAATGGAACGCAGGAAGCCCAATTTCGAGGACGTGTGAGGCGCCGTTCTGCCGGACCGATGCCAAGTTCTATTTCACGACGAAATCGAGCATTTCGAGCCACGCTGCTCGCGCTTTCAGCCATGATTGGTGGATCTTGATCATGGTAGGCTGCCCGCCAAACGCGGGCTGCTGCGCAAATGACTCTGAGATCGCGCGCACCTCGGTAAGAAAAGCCTGTCGCTTTTCCGGCGTCACCAGATGCAAATGCCCTAGCCGCGTGCGTAGCGGATCAAAGCCCATTCCAGCCGCGCGATCCGCATCCAGCAGCCAGACCTCCAAAGCCGCGCGTCCTTCAGCGGTGATCTGATAATCAATCCGCTGCCGCTTGCCCGCCGCAGCTGCGCTCGGCTCCAGCAAGCCGCGCGCGGCCAGC
>RDXA01000273.1 GCA_004292705.1 Sphingomonadales bacterium
CGTGTTCACCCCGGACGCATCTGCCCCGGCCTCGCCCGACAACCCGATGAACATCGTATCGACGATCCGGGCCAGCTTCTGCTCGGTCAGCTTGTCGCCGAGATAGATCAGGGCGTCGGGCAGGGTGTAGGGGCTGACCATCTGGTTGATCAGCGACAGTGCCTCGTCAATCTCCAGCCCGGCGAAGAAGCCTTCGGCCTGCGCCTCGGCGATGAGCTCGCACAGATAGTGATCGGCCAGGTCAACATAGCTGCGCACCCGCTCGAAATTGGCCGCGCCCATCTCGCACAGGATGTTGAAGAACTGCGGATCGCCGCGAAAGCGCTCCTGCGAGATCACGAAGCGGCGACGGAAGAATTCGTACATTTTGCGCTGCGGGGGGAGGTTGCTGGACAGCACCTCCTCCATCACCGCCATGTGCGGGGCGAGCCAGGTCTGGGCCACGGCATCGAAGAGATCGTTGTAATCATCGAACAGCGCCTCGAACCGCGCGCGGGTGAGGCCGCTTTCGGCCATGGCGACGGTCCAGGGGATCTCCGATCCCCGCTCCTTGACGAGGTCGAGGACATGGCGCGCGATCCGCTCGCGCTCGGCTTCCCGGGCCGTTTGGGTCAATGACATGTCGCTCGCGCCTCCTCGCGCAAGCGCCAACATAGGCCAAGCACGCGCGGGCTTAAAGGGCTGCTGGTCGATTTTTTGTGCGCCGCAGCAAGGGCCGCACCATTGCGGGTGCCGCTCAGTCCTTGGGCGGCATGGGGAAGAAGGCCGAGGTGCGGCGCTTGTAATCGGCGTATTTATCGCCCTTGGACTTATCGAGGCCCTTTTCAAGCAAGGTCACGCCCGACCATTTGGTGAGCGTGAAGCTGAGAAACAGCGGGCCGATGATCGTCGCGAGCGCATAACCCCATCCGGCCGCCGCACAGGCCAGCCAGATGCCCCACCAAGCGGCAAAATCGCCGAAATAGTTGGGGTGACGGGTGTAGCGCCACAGCCCGGTATCGAGCACCTTGCCATGGTTGGCCGGATCGGCCTTGAACCGGGCGAGCTGCCAGTCGCCCACCCATTCGAAAAACACCCCCACGCTCCAGAGAGCGAAACCGACCCAGGCGAGCGGCGGGATCGGGGCAGGCTGCGGGCTGGCGAGGATTCCGACCTGCGCCGGGCTGGAGACGGCGAACAGCAGCACCGCCTGCATCAGCCACACGCGGGTGAGCGCGGCTTGCGCAAACCGCCCCGCCTCCCGGTCTTTCTTGAGGATCAGCTTGTAACGCTTGTCCTCGCCTTCCTTGCGCCAGCGCAGGAACAGGTAGATGCCGAGCCGGAAGCCCCACAGCGCGGTCATGCCCATGATCAGCGTCGCCAGCGCGCCGGGCCCGCCCGGCACATGCAGCCAGCTCGCCACTGCAAGAATACCCATCCCGGCGCCCCAGAAGGCGTCGATGAATGACACATCGTCGATCTTGACGCTGATTGCCCACTGGATCAGCACCAGCGCAATCAGGATCGCGGCATTCAGGGCAAGCAGTTCAAACATCGTTCTTTCCGGCAATAATGTCGCGCGCCTGTTGCTCCAGCACCTTGAAGCGCTCGTAATCGGGGAGCTTGGCGCGGAACCATTCGGCAATCTTGAGCAGGTCTTCGCCGTAATTGCCGGTCGGCATCATCGGCTCGCCAAAGCTGACGATCCTGCTGGCGTGATCGGCAAAGGCGGGGACGATCGGC
>RDXA01000274.1 GCA_004292705.1 Sphingomonadales bacterium
AATGGATTGAAGAAACCATCGCCAAGTATATTGGCACTGTGCGTGATGACGCGCCGTGGTGCCCGGACAACATCGAATTCATTCGTCGTATCAATGGCTTGCCGGATGCGCAGGCGGTGGAAGACCTGATCTTTGACGCCAGCTACCTCGTGCTCGGGCTGGGCGATGTGTACCTCGGCGCGCCGGTCGCCACCCCGGTCGATCCGCGCCACCGGCTGGTGACCACCAAGTACAACCCCGCACGCACCTGGACCCCGCCCAATGTGGTCGGGATCGGCGGGGCCTATATGTGCATCTACGGGATGGAGGGGCCGGGCGGCTACCAGCTGTTCGGGCGCACCATCCAGGTGTGGAACACCCACCGCCAGACCGACGCCTTCACTGGCGGTAAGCCGTGGCTGCTGCGCTTCTTTGACCAGATCCGGTTCTTCCCCGTCTCGGCCGAGGAGCTCACCGAATGGCGGCGCGATTTTCCCCATGGGCGGCGCTCCATCCGGGTCGAGGAGAGCACCTTCCGCCTCGCCGATTACCGCGCTTTCCTTGCGGATAATGCGGACAGCATCGCCGCCTTCGCCGCCACCCGTCAGGCGGCTTTCGATGCTGAGCGGGCCGCGTGGCAGGCCTCGGGCGAGTTCGACCGCGTCACGGATCTGCTCGCTGCTGAGAGCGGGGCGGGTGAGGCGGCGGCGGTCGAGGTGCCTGAGGGCGCTGACCTTATCGAAGCGCCCTTTGGCGGGAGCGTGTGGAAGCTGCTGGTCGCCCCCGGCGACACCGTGGCTGAGGGCGAGGTGATTGCGGTGATCGAGGCGATGAAGATGGAATGCCCCTTTGAGAGCCCGATGAGCGGCACGGTCGCGGCGCTCTACATCATCGAGCATCAGGCACTGGCGCCCGGCGCGCCGATGCTGGCGCTGCGGAGGGCATCATGATGTTTTGGACGCCTCCAACATTCATCCGTTCGCCTCGAGCGGTTGCAAAGCACTGCCGCAGGCAGAACTCGAGAGGCCTGGGCTTGGTGTCTCGACTTCGCTCGACACGAACGGGGGCGGGGGACATCAAAGCATGAGCGATTTCACCCGCCTCAGCGCCTCGGCCATTGCCGCCGCCGTCAGCGACGGCACGACGACGGCGGCCACGGTAATGGAGCGGACGCTCGCCCGCGTCGCCGCCTATGACGCGCATCAGCCGCAAGTGTGGATCAGCCGCGCCGAGCCTGAGGCTTTGCGCACCGCTGCCCGCGCTATCGACGCGCGCGTGGCCGCTGGCGAGTATCTGCCGCTTGCAGGCGTGCCCTATGCCGCCAAGGACAATATTGATGTCGCGGGCCTTGCCACCACCGCTGCCTGCCCGGCCTTCGCCAATCACCCCGAGCGCTCCGCCACGGTGATCGAGCGGCTGGAGGCGGCGGGCGCGATCTGTGTCGGCAAGACCAATCTCGATCAGTTCGCCACCGGCCTCGTCGGCACGCGCAGCCCCTATGGCATCCCGCGCAATGCCTATAACCGCGCCTATGTCAGCGGCGGATCGAGCTCGGGCTCGGCGGTCGCGACGGCGACCGGGCTGGTGGCCTTTGCGCTCGGCACCGATACTGCCGGATCGGGGCGGGTGCCTGCCGCGTTCAATCACCTCGTCGGGATGAAGCCCACCAAAGGCCGCTGGAGCACGCGCGGGCTGGTGCCGGCGTGTCGCAGCATCGACTGCATCACGGTCTTCACCGAT
>RDXA01000275.1 GCA_004292705.1 Sphingomonadales bacterium
GTCGCGCCGGCGCGCGCTGGGCCGCGTGATCGCTGGATGGCGACGCAGGGCTTCACCGTCCTGCGCTTCACCAATGATGATGTGCAGGGGAATGTCGAAGGCGTGGCAACCGCGATCTGCGCCGAGGTCGGGCGGCTGCGGGGGGTGAAGGGGGAGCGCTGACCCACCCTCCCGCCTGCGGGAGGGTCGCGAGACTTGGCAGCTTGCTGCCTAGTCGCAGCCGGGTGGGCCTTGACGTGACCCCCAGCTTTCCCCCAGCTGGGATTAGAGCCGGGCGGTTGTTTTGCGCATCAGCGCGGTTGAAGCAATGGGCTGCGTAGTGGAGCCCGTAGGGCGTAGCGAAGCAGGCCATTGCTTATCCAGTTCGGCGGCGAACGCCGCCGGGGTTACGTATCCAAGGGATGAGTGCGGTCTCTCCCGGTTGTAGTCATCCACCCAAGCAGCGATCTCGACCCTTGCATGGGCCATGCTGAGGAACAGGGTCTCGTTCAGCAGCTCATCGCGCATGCGGCCGTTAAAGCTCTCGACGTAGCCGTTCTGCATCGGCTTGCCCGGAGCGATGTAATGCCACTCCACCCCGATCTCGCCACACCATGCGAGCACGGCATTGCTGGTGAGCTCGGTGCCATTGTCGCTAACGATCATGCCCGGCTTGCCGCGCTGGGCGATCAGATGGGTCAGCTCGCGCACGACACGGTGCCCGGAGATCGAGGTGTCCGGCACCGCTGCCAGGCACTCTCTGGTCACATCATCGACCACATTGAGCACCCGGAACCGTCTGCCGGAAGCCATCTGATCATGGACGAAGTCCAGGCTCCAGCGCTGGTTCGGCAGCGCCAGCACCGGAGCCGGCGCTCTGGTCCCGACAGCACGCTTGCGGCTGCGTCGTCGCCGCACCGCCAGACCTTCCTCCTTATAGAGCCGCTGGGTCTTCTTGCGGTTGATCATCACGCCCTCCCGGCGCAGCAGGATATGCAAACGGCGATAGCCGAACCGGCGCCGCTGGTTGGCCAGATCGCGCAGCCTCTCGCGCAGGCCGGCATCCTCGTCCCTGATGGAACGATAGCGAACACTCTTGCGATCAGCATCAATGACACGGCACGCCCGCCGCTCGCTCATCCCATGACATCCTTTGAGATGAGCGGCCGCTTCCCGCTTCGCGGCGGGCGTCACCACTTTTTTGAAAGAAGGTCCTTCAGCGCCACGTTGTCCAGCATCGTGTCGGCCAGCAGCCGCTTGAGCTTCGCGTTCTCGCTCTCGAGCTCTCGCAGTCGCCGGGCCTCGGATACCTCCAGCCCGCCATACTTGGCCTTCCAGTTGTAGATCGTCGCTTCCGATACACCATGCCGCCGGGCCAGATCAGCAGTCTTCGCACCCGCCTCCGCTTCCTTCAGCACCCCGATAATCTGCTCTTCCGAAAACCTCACACGCTTCATCGTCTGTCCCTCCTTCAGGCCAGACTCTAATCGCTCGTGGAGGAAAATCAGGGGGTCACGTCAGCGAGCCTTAACCCAAAAGGCTGCGAGCCTCCTCGATCAACTGCGCTCGGATGCGCCGCTTATCGATCTTGCCGTACTGAGTCAGTGGCAGCTCCGAAACAATGTGGACGGACTTGGGTACCTTGTAGGCGGACAGCTGGGCCTTCGAGAATTGGCGGATATCCTCAGCCTCGGCTCCCTCTGCGGCAATAAGCACCGCCGTCACCGCCTCGCCC
>RDXA01000428.1 GCA_004292705.1 Sphingomonadales bacterium
GGCCGATGGGGGCTGGCAGGTCGAAGCCTTTGGCCGCCGTGCGGCGCCGATGGGCGAGATGAAGCTGGCCGGCGGCGATGCTGCGCCCGGCGGGGTTGCCGCAGTTGATGCACTGATCGACGGCGACCCGCTGATCGGCCCCGACGAGACTGCCGAACTCGGCAAGAAGTAAATCATCCCGGCCATGAAAAAGCCCGGGCCGATCGCATGATCGCCCGGGCTTTTTTGAGTCTGTGAGGCCGCTGAGTCAGATCGTGAAGGTAACCTCGACCACGCTGGCGATCCCCTCTTCGACAACAATGGGCACGCGCTCCTCGCGGAACTGCACCACATCGGCGCGCAGCTCGCCGACGCCGATCAACCGGTTCTTGCGGTCGGACGCCTTGGTATAGGCTGCGCTGCCCGCTACGCCCCAATCGGGCGTGACCCACGCCACGCCGCCATTGATCTCCCACTGGTCGAAGTTCCGGTCGAGCCGGTTCGAATCCCCGCGATCAACATAGGCCGCCCCGATCCGCAAGGGGCCGCGCCGCGCTTCGGTGCCGAGGCTCCAGCTCCGCAAATCGGCGCGGGTGGTAATCGGATCGGCCTCGCCTGTGACATAGCCGCCGCTGGCACCCAGGATCCAGTCGCCCACCACCTGCTGATATTGCAGGCCGAATTCGAAGGCATCATTGACTTCGATCCGTTCGCGTGAATCCACTGCGGCTGCGTTGCGGCGCACCTTGGGCGAATAGGACACGCCCCCGCGCAGGCCTGCGACCGGCGGGGAGAGGTAGATCACCTTGAAGGCATCCTGCGTGTCGAGCGCGCGCAACAGCGCCTGCGTTCCGGCATAGCGCGAAAACTCCCCGCGCACTTGCCCCAGTGCCACCAGAGGGGCAGCAAAGGCGAGAGTATCTGCGGGGCCATCCTGAAGGCCCACTTCAATCCGGCCATAATCGGTGGCGACAAAGCCGTAGATCTCGCCTGCCTCCAGCACTTCGGACGCGCGGCGGCGGCTATTCTGTTCGACATTCGCGCCGATGATGATCCCGTCGGGCGAGGTCCATTGCGCGTTGAGCCGCGCAAACAGATCGACCTTGGCGTCGGGCGAAGCGGTCAGCGGATCGTCATCGTCGAACACCGCTGCCTGCGCCGCCGCGCCACCGGAGAGGCGGATGTCGAAGCCTTCCCACTGCACTTCGATCCGGGGTAGGCCCTCATCGGCCCGTGCCCCCGTCCCCCCCGTGGCAATCGCACACAAAGCTGCGCTGCCAAGGCTGCGCAAGAACATCTCTCTCGTCATCTTCAAGCCTTCAAGGTTTGGCCACAGCGCGTGGATTTAGCATGGTAAGCAAACAATGATTTATTTTAGGTATTGTGCCGCAGTGCCCAGCAAGGTGTCTGCGCCCCCCCCCCCGGCTTGCGACATCCTGCGAGACGCCGTTGAGCGCCGGAAAGCTGATCGCGCACCCAAGGGGAGCGATCCAGTTGCCCGTTGCAAAGTCAAATCGTGGGCCAACATCAGCGATGCTCCTGCCGGAAAGTTCAAAAGGCTTAACGAAACGGCGCGGCGGTTTATTCCCGCAGCCTCACCAAAAAACTTTTTGCTGAAGATGCGGGAATAAGCGCCGCATCGGCCCCGTTAGCTCCCCGAACCGGCGCACCGCCGCCGACAGGAACAGGAGCTTTCTTCGTGAACACCACCACCCGCAGGTTGGGACAAGCGCTGGCGCTTTCCATCCCGGTGCTCTGCTTCGCCAGCGCCGCGCTGGCCGAAGTGACAGGCAGCGAACAGCCCGAACAAGGCAGCAGCATTGACGCCGAGGAAGACGACAAAGCGGCTGCCCGCAAGGATAGCTCAGGCTGGCGTCTGGAACCCGGCCTGCGCATCACCGCGCGCGGCATATCGGCGCGCTCCACCGCACCGGGCGAAGACGAGGTGATCGACGGCAACGCGCTGGCCGCTGTCATTACGCCTTCGCTGGTGCTGACCAATGACGATATCGCAGTGACGTTGCGCAATGCCACCACCCGGCTCGAATTCGAGGATCCGGACCGGCTTGACCGGTGGCAGAACACCGCGAGGCTCTCGGCCCGCTTCAACCTGTCGGACGTGACCGCGCTTACCGCCTTTGCCGAACGCAGCGACAACATTCTCGCTGCCGAATTCACCTCGACCGACGAATGGAAATTCGGCGGCGAGATCGAACACAGCTTCGATGCGGCCAACCGGGTGCAGGCCGGGGCAAGCTGGCGCGAGCGCAGCTACGATGACCTCACCAACAGCACTGGGAGCGGCATGCGGTTTGACGGCGAATACCGTTACCGCTTTGGCCCTAACAACTACGCTTTCCTGCGCGGCCGCCACGATGCGCTGAAATCGGACAATGACCGCCGCAACCTGGAGCGCTTGCTGATCGAGGCAAGTTACCAGCGTCCTATTGCGCGGGACCTGAGGATGCGTTCCGAGCTGGCTTATGAAAAGCTCACCTTCGGCGGACGCATCCTCCCGGACGGAATGCCGCGCCAGGACGACCTGTTCTGGCCCGAGGTGACGCTGATCTGGAGCCCCGGCCCGTGGCGCATCGCCGCCGAGAGCCGTTACATTTTCCGCGCATCCAACGATCCGGCCTTTGACCGGTCCGGGTACCGTATAGAGCTGGAGGTGAGCCATGCGTTCTGATGACCTTCACCTGCCCGGCGACATCGCGATCTTGCGCACCTTTTATGCGTTGATCGCGGCGCTGGTCGCCACCTTCGGGGCGATTGTGTGGACCTTGTTCGACCGGTCTGACAACATCGTCACGAATACGATCATCG
Organism: Sphingomonadales bacterium; assembly: GCA_004292705.1. Taxonomy (GTDB): domain Bacteria; phylum Pseudomonadota; class Alphaproteobacteria; order Sphingomonadales; family Sphingomonadaceae; genus Erythrobacter. The sequence goes on from RDXA01000428.1 coordinate 2,806, forward strand.
CCGTTTTCGGTGATCCGTCACGCCCTTGGGACTTGCCACCCATGCACCTGTTGCTGATGATGCCGGTAGGGGCGGTCGTGGTGGTGTTTGTGCGATCGGTGCTGGGGTGGAAGACCTTTGGCCTGTTCACCCCGATGCTGCTGGCGCTGGCCTATCTGCAATCGGGGCCGATTGCCGGGCCGGTGATCTCGACCACCGCGATCCTGATCGGCATGGCTGCTGCGCCCTTCCTGAAGCTGCTGAACATGTCGCGGGTGGCATTTCTCGGGACGCTGATCGCGATTGTCGTCTCGGCGCTGGGCGCAATGGCGCTGCAATTCGATCAGCCCGCGCTTGCCAGTGCCTTCCCGGTGGTGGTGACCGCGCTGATCGTGGAGCGGTGGTGGAACGCCTGGGAAGCCGATGGCCCGAAGAAAGCCGTGCGCATGACCGCCACCACGCTCGCCGTCGCAATGATGATCCAGCTTCTGGTCGCCGCCCCGCCGATGCTGGTGCTGGCCGCACGAACTCCGCTTGCCCTCCCGCTCGCCGCGGTGGGCCTGATGATCCTGCTGGGCCGCTACAACGGCCTGCGTTTGTCCGAACTTGCGCGTTTCCGCCCTGCCAATGGAGCCTGACCGCTATGCCTGTTCTCGGAATGAACCGTCGCAATGCCCTGATCGCCCGATTCAACCCGCGCGAAGCGATCAAGCGGGTGAACCAGAAGTATGAAACCAAAGAGCGCCTTGCCGAAGCCGGGGTGCCGGTGCCGCCGACCCTTGCGCTGATCGGGGACGAGAGCCAGCTCGCCACCTTCGATTTCGCCATTCTGCCTGATGCCTTCGCGGTAAAGCCCAATCGCGGGCGGCGCGGCGAGGGGGTAATCCTCGTCGATGGCCGGGTAGAAGGCGGCTGGCGCCAGCTCAATGGCGAGGTGCTGACCCCGGCGATGTTGACCCAGCACGTGCGCCGGATCATGGCGGGCGAGCTGTCGCTGGAAGGCAGCCAGTCGGACGCCGCCCTGTTCGAGCCTCTGATCCGCACCCATCCCGATTTCGCCCGGCTGGTGCCCTATGGCCTGCCCGATATCCGCATCATCTGCCTTGGCGATGTGCCGCTGATGGCGATGACGCGCTTGCCGACAGTGGAATCGCGCGGGCGGGCAAACCTGCATCAGGGCGCGGTCGGCGCGGCGATCGACTTTGTCGATGGCCGGATATTCCGCAGCGTTCTGGCGCAGGAGCAGGTATTCGACCATCCCTCGACCGGCGTAGAGCTGATCGGCGCGACCATCCCCTTGTGGCGCGAGACGGTGGAGGCGGCGCGGCGCTGCTCCAAGGCGCTGGGGCTGGGCTATGTCGGGGTCGATCTGGTGATCGACGCGGAGCGCGGTGTGCAAGTGCTCGAATGCAATGCCTATCCCGGGCTCGAAATCCAGAACGTCAATGCCGCGGGATTAGGTGGCCGGATCGACCGTGTGCTTCGCCATCGCCGCGCGCAGGAACGAGCGCGGCAATGGGCTGACCACCGCCATCGTTTCGTCGGTGTCCGGCCGCTGCATGATCTGGGCGCCGAACTTGCGAATGCTGCCGGGCAGGTGCGCGCGCGCCTGGCCGAGGTCTTCGCCGGAGCTGCTATTCCGACCTGATCCTGGCTGCCGGGACGGGGGGGCTGGAGTGGCGCCAAACCGCGTCGATGTCTGTGGAGATCGGCTGAGCCTCTGGTCGGGAGGTCAGGGTGCGTTGCCGCCCGGGACCGCTCAATAGGCCCGCGAGTGGCGGGGTTATTGGGCCTTCTGCCAGATCAAGGCGCTGTGGGGCCGGTGGCGGAGACGGAGGGATTCGAACCCTCGGTACCCTGATAGAGTACGGTTCCTTAGCAGGGAACTGGTTTCAGCCACTCACCCACGTCTCCGGGCACATCGCTTGGCTGCGAGGGCGGCGCTATAGTCGGCCCTTGGGCCAGCGGCAAGGTGGCACGGACAAAAAACCGCAGCCCATGTCGACGCTTCCTGTGCCGTAGGGCGATACCCTCATTCGGCAGCCATTCAGTCTCGCCCGGTTAGCGCGGCGAACGGCTCGTCGCAAATCCGATTCGCTCCGGCGACGGACTATTGCCTCGCTCATCGGAAGCGATTCTCCTGCGGTGTGGAGTAGACCGGGGCTGACACGAGCTTGCGAAAGGCTGCAAGATGCACATGATGAATGCCCGTTTCCCTCATCCCGGCCGTCACCTCGTTGCGATGATGCTGGGTGCGCTGGCGGCCTTGTCGCTGACTGCACCCGCGACAGCGCAGGATCTTGAGACTCTCGATCCCGACGCTGCCTATAGCCAGCAGAACGGCGCAGGCGGGATTGATGCCGATCTGACGTCCCCCAAGACCGCGCCGGCTCCGGCTCCGGCTCCGGCTCCGACCCCGACCCCGGCACCTGCCGATAACGATGCAGTCTTCGACAGCACCTTCGATACCTATGCGGCCCCCCCGGCAACCGGCGTTGAGCGGCTCCCCGATCAGGGCAGCGCTGCTCCGGCAGCAGCTGCCGCCACTCCCGCCACCACCTCGCAGACCTATGGCGAGGATGATCTCATCGGTGCCGCCGAAGGCGTGTTCGGCAAGGGCGCTGAAGGACTTGCCAAGCTGATCGAGGACCTCCTCAGCAAGCAGGGCGAGCCCAATGGCTACATAGTCGGGCGCGAGGCAGGCGGAGCGTTCATCCTCGGCGCGCGCTATGGCTCGGGCATCCTGCATCACAAGATCGAGGGCCAGCAGAAGGTCTACTGGACCGGCCCATCGGTGGGATTCGATGCAGGGGCCAACGCGGCAAACACCTTTGTGCTGGTCTACAACCTGTATGACACCCAGGACCTGTTCAAACGCTTCGCTGCGGGTGAGGGTCAGGCCTATTTCGTCGGCGGGCTGCACGCTAGCTATCTCCGGCGTGGCGACATTGTGCTGATCCCGATCCGGGTCGGCGCGGGTCTCAGGCTCGGGATCAATGCCGGCTATATGCGGTTTTCCAAGGAGCAGCGCTGGTCGCCTTTCTGAGGCTAACCAGCAAAACCCGGTTGCGGCGGCGCGGCTGGCGCGCCATGCGCTTGACCCATGATGCTTGACCGACTCAGCCACCAGGCGCCCGACGCGCTGCTCGCCTTGATCCGTCTCTATGCCGCTGATCCGCGCGAGGACAAGATCGACCTCGGGGTCGGTGTCTATCGCACCGAGGAGGGCGCAACGCCCGTCTTCGCTGCGATCAAGGCCGCCGAGCAGCGGCTGGTCGATACGCAGGACAGCAAGTCCTATCTCGGCCCGGAAGGCGATATGGGCTTCGTCAACGCGCTGATGCCTTATCTCTTCGGCAGCGATCCGACGATGGGTGGCCGCATCAGTGGTATGCAGACCCCCGGCGGCACCGGCGCGGTACGCCTTGCGCTGGCGCTGGCGCAGAAGGCCAGGGTCAAGCGGGTCCACATGGGTGTGCCGAGCTGGCCCAATCACGCCCAGATCCTTGCCGATCTTGGCATGGAGCTGGCCCCCTTCAATCACGCCAATGCCGATGGCACGGCCAACCTGGATGGCGTGCTGGCGGCGATAAACGGCGCGGGGGCTGACGAGGCCGTGCTGCTCCATGCCTGCTGCCACAACCCCTCCGGCATCGATTACACCGCCGACCAATGGGACGCCTTGGCCGAGGCCTTTGCCGCCAGCGGCACCTTCCCGATCATCGACTCCGCCTATCAGGGCCTCGGCCACGGGATGGAGGAAGACGCCGCCGGGATGCGCACGTTGCTGGCAAAGGTGCCGGAGGCCTTCATCGCATACAGTTGCGACAAGAACTTCGGCCAGTATCGCGACCGTGTGGGCGCGTTCTACGTGATGGCCAAGGAGCCCGGCGGGCTCGACACCGCGTTCAGCAACGCCAATGCGCTCGCGCGCGCGGCGTGGTCGATGCCGCCCGATCACGGCGGTGCGGCGGTGCGGATCATCCTGCGCGACCCCGACATGACGAAACTCTGGCTCGCCGAGCTCGACACGATGCGCGCACGGATGCGCAGCGTGCGCGATGCGCTTGCGACGGCGGGCCGTGCGGGACGGATCGACCTCACGCCGCTTGGACGACAGAATGGGCTGTTTGCGATGCTCCCTGTCAGCAAGGAGGAGGTCGCCACCTTGCGCGAGGAGCACGGCATCTACATGGCCGCCTCGGGCCGGATCAACATTGCGGGGCTGACGAACGCCAACCTCCCCAAGTTCATTGCCGCGCTGGCGGCAGTGGCGGTCTAAGGGGCTGCGATGCTCGACCGCCAGCCGGTGCTTGAAGACGGGCATGTCCGGCTGCGACCGCTGCACCCGCAGGATTGGGAGGCGCTGTTCGCGGTCGCGTCCGATCCGCTGATCTGGGAGCAGCACCCCGCGCATGATCGCTGGCGCGAGCCGGTGTTCCGCGCCTTCTTCGACGATGCCTTGGCCAACCAGGGGGCGCTTGTCGTGATCGATCAGGCGAGCGGGGCGGTGATCGGGTCGTCGCGCTTTCAGGGGCTGGAAGAGGGGAATGGCGGCTCGGTCGAGATCGGCTGGACCTTCCTCGCCCGTTCGCATTGGGGCGGCACCTTCAACCGCGCGATGAAACGCCTGATGCTGGCCCACGCGCTCGCCAGCGTGGCCGAGTGCCGCTTTCTTGTCGGCGAAACCAACACGCGGTCGCGGCGCGCGTTGGAACGGATCGGCGCGGTGCTGACGGGCCGGACCGAGGACCGCGTGATGGCGAACGGTGCGGTGATCCGGCACCTCACCTACGCGATCACGCGCGAAGGGTTCGCGCAGGGGCCGCTGGCCGGGCACTGATCGTCCCCGGTCCTGCAACGGCGCGATGTTCAGCTTGCACCCTGTTGGAGACACAGGAGACACTGTCCAGAAGCGTAAACCCGGTGGTGGCTACAAAGCGACTTTCTGACGGGATCGGCATGGCACCGCCGCGCGACCAGACGCGGTCAGACGATGTCGCGCAGTTCTGCCTTGGGATGACGATGCGAAAGAGCGGCCATCGGTGTAACGGGCGCGACGGGTGTAGGAAACAGGCAAAGCCCCGGCCCTGCCCCCTCTCGACTACGGCTAGGCAGGAAGCTGCCAAGCCTTCGTATCTCTCCCGCAAGGGGAGAGAGGAAGAGGAGGAAAAGCGGCGCTTCCCGAATTTCAGCTTTCGGCGGCCGGTCAGCTGGAGCCGCCGGGCCGCTTTCGGGGAACCAGACCGCTCCGGCCTATGACCGGGGATGGGTGGAAAGCGGAATGGCAGCTTCGTTGGCACAACATGTCAGCCAGAACGGGCGGATTTAGCGCTACGAAACTTGAATCAGGACAACCCATAGCGGAGGCTGCACTCGACTTCATGGGTCGGCTTCGAGAATTGATCAATCTGGGAGGTTCTGCCTGAACCGTCCGATCCCATATCTTTGATCCGGTCCAAAACTTTTCGACATGTCCTGGCCGTCGACATTGCTGGATCCAGATTCGACCCACGGCAGCCAGTGCTGAATCGTGCGTGAGACTGGGGCATCGGTCGGTTGCAAGGTCACTTCGCGCAGCCGATACCCCGGCGCTATTTGCGGATTGGACACTGTCTCGATCG
>RDXA01000248.1 GCA_004292705.1 Sphingomonadales bacterium
CTTCGCCAGTTCCGCCGCGTTCACATACCACTGGTCGGTCAGCCACGGTTCGATCACCACGCCGCCACGGTCGCCGAAGGGGGTCTGGATTACGCGCGGTTCAGCGTCGTGTTCGATCCGTTCGCCATCCTTCTCCACGACGTGGGGCACGAGGAAGCGGTCGGCCTTCATCCGCTCGACCACGGCCTTGCGCGCATCGAACCGGTCGAGGCCGACAAACTCCGCCGGGATCAGCCCGTCGGCGGTCTGGATCACCGCCGCATCGGCATCGAGCATGTTGAGCATCTCGCCCGCCGCCATCCCGGCGCGGCGGCCCACTTCGAAGTCGTTGAAATCGTGCCCCGGCGTGATCTTGACGCAGCCGCTCCCCAGCGCCGGATCGGCATGTTCATCGGCGATGATCGGGATCCGGCGGCCGGTGATCGGCAGCACGACATGCTTGCCCACCACGCTGGCATAGCGTTCGTCCGCCGGGTTCACCGCCACCGCCATGTCGGCCAGTAGCGTTTCGGGCCGGGTGGTGGCGACAATCAGGTGATCGTCCCCGGCATCCGTCCGCACGCCGTCCGCCAGCGGATACTTGAAGCGCCAGAAGCTGCCCTGCACCTCGCGGGTTTCCACCTCCAGATCGCTGATCGCGGTCTTGAGCTTCGGGTCCCAGTTCACCAGCCGCTTGTCACGGTAGATCAGCCCGTCGTTGTAGAGGTCAACGAAGGTCTTGATCACCGCCTTGGTGAAGTGCGGGTCCATGGTGAACTGTTCGCGGCTCCAGTCCATCGAGCAGCCCAGCCGCCGCAGCTGGCCGGTGATCGCCCCGCCGCTTTCGGCCTTCCACTCCCACACCTTCTCGACGAAGGCGTCGCGCGAGTACTTGGTGCGTTTTTCACCGCGCGCTTCCATCTGGCGCTCGACCACCATCTGCGTGGCGATCCCGGCGTGGTCCATGCCGACCACCCACAGCGCGTCTTTGCCGCGCAGGCGTTCATAGCGCACCACCACGTCCTGCAAGGTGTTGTCGAGCGCGTGGCCGATGTGCAGGCTGCCGGTGACGTTCGGTGGCGGGTTGACGATGGTGAAGGCCTCGGCGTCCGGGCGCTCGGGCCGGAAGCAGCCGTTGGCCTCCCAGTGCTGATACCAGCGCGCCTCGATTTCGGCGGGATCGAAAGTGGTGGGCAGAGTCTCGGTCATAATGGTGCGCGCCATGCCAGCACCCATGGGGTGATGCAATGATCGACGCGGCCGTGCTTTGCGGCGAAGCCTTGCAGGGGGCAGAAAATCGCCCCATAGCGTCGTTCCGATGCCCGACGTCGCACATCATTTGCTGGAAGACGCAGGTGCGGATGGCAATCGGCTGGTGCTTTCGGGGCAGCTGACACTGGCGAGCATCGGCCCGCTGGAGCGCGATCTCGAGGAGCTTGCCGGACCAATCGGCCAGGTCGACCTCGCCGGGGTGGTGGAAATCGACACCGTCGGCGCTTGGGTGGTGTGCCGCTTCGCCCGCGAGAACAACAGCGAAATCACCGGTGCAAGCCCGGATGCCCAGCGGCTGCTGGCGACCATGCGCGAGATCGAAGCCAGCGGCACCACACGTGCGGAGCACGTTTCGGTCTGGGAACGTGTGCCGCTTGCGGTCGGCGAAACGGTCTTCGACGTCCGCGGCGGTCTTTACGGCGTGGTCGGCTTCTTCGGACAGATCCTGATCGGGGTG
>RDXA01000429.1 GCA_004292705.1 Sphingomonadales bacterium
CCTTGGTGTTACCGGGGCGCTGATCTGCCGTAATGATCTCTACCTCCAGCTGATCGAAGGGCCGACCGATGCGATTGATGGGCTGTACGCCAGCATCGAGGCCGATGATCGCCACTTCGACGTGCGGCTGCTCTTGTCCGAACCGATGGGCGAGCGGCTGTTCCCGGCCTGGGCGATGCTCGATGATCAGGCACCCTCGCTGTTCTGGTCGGCGGCAGATGTTGCCGCAGGCGCGCTTGAGGCGGCGAGCGCGGATGAACTGCGCGCGCCGTTTGTCCGGCTGAGTGCAGCCCATCCGGGCGGCTGATTATCGCGCTGCGGCGAGGCTCTGCATCCGCTTGAGGTAGCGGGCCAGCACATCGATTTCGAGGTTGACCCGGTCGCCCTCGGTCAGCTGTCCCAGCGTGGTGACAGCGGCGGTGTGGGGGATGATGTTCAGCAGGAAATCGCAGGTGCGATCCTCGCGGTCGCGCACATCGTTGACAGTCAGCGACACGCCATTGACCGTGATCGATCCCTTTTCGGCGATGAACGGCGCCATCTCGGCGCGCGCGCGGATCGCCACGTGCCAGCTGTCACCTTCGCGCGCGACCTTCACCACCTCGCCGACCGAGTCCACGTGGCCGGTGACAATGTGCCCGCCGAGCTCGTCGCCGAGGCGCAGCGAGGGTTCGAGGTTGAGCGATGCGCCGGCCGTCCACATCCCCGGCACGGTGCGGCTGACGGTCTCGCCCGAAAGGTCGACATCGAACCATGCATCGCCCGCCGTGCCGCCGCGCTCGACCACCGTCAGGCACACGCCCGAGCACGCGATCGACGCGCCAATGTCGATCCGTGCCGGGTCCATCGGCGCCGTGATGCGCAGCCGCAGATCGCCGCGCTGCTCGGCGGCGGCGATGGTGCCGATGGCGGTGACGATGCCGGTGAACATGGGTCGGGCGCTCCTCTAACTGTCTCGGATGCGCAGATAGGCGGCGAAACTGTCGCTGCCAAGCTGGCGGCGCTCGCTCATGCGCCAGCGGCCATGCGCGTCAGCCAGATTGGCAAGACCCAGCGCGGCCAGCGCCCGCCGACCATCGCCGATCAGGATGGGCGCAGTGTAGAGGTGGAGTTCGTCGACAAGGTCGGCGGCGAGGAAGGCGGCTGCGGTTTCGGCCCCGCCTTCGACATAGAGTTGGAGCACGCCGTCAAGTCCGGCGATGGCCTCCGGCGCAGCAATGGCGGTGACGCCCGGCACAGGTGCGGCCCCGCGCGTCAGCACCACCCGCTGCGGCGAACGCGCCTCCAGGCCCGGCAGCCGCACATCGAGCCGCGGGCTGTCGGCGCGCCAGGTGCCACCACCGACGAGGATTGCGTCATTGCGCGCGCGCTGGGCATGGACATGGGCGCGTGCGGTTTCCCCGGTGATCCACTGGCTGGTGCCATCGGCAAGCGCAATGCAGCCGTCGAGAGACATCGCCAGCTTCAGCGTCACCCACGGGCGGCCAAGTCGCTGGCGGATCAGGAACCCGGAAAGGCTGGCGGCTGAGGCGGGGTCGTCCAGCAGCCGGGTTGCGATCCCGGCCGCGCGTAACCGGGCGATCCCCGCACCCGCCGTGCGCGGGTCAGGGTCAAGCTGGCCAATCACGATCCGGCCCGGGCGTGCGGTGCTGAGCAGATCGGCGCAGGCCGGGCCGCGGTCCGAGCGGTGCGCGCAAGGCTCAAGCGTGACATAAAGCACCGCTTCGGCCAGCACGTCGGGCGCGAGGCCCGCCAACGCCTCGGCCTCGGCATGAGGTCGCCCGCCCGCTTGCGTCCAGCCGCGCGCGATCATCCGGCCCTTTTGCACCACCAGCGCGGCGACGCCCGGATTGGGGCGGGCCAGCGGACGCGCACGCAAAGCCAGCCGCGCGGCGGCAGCCATCCATTGGTGATCCGACGGGAGCAAGCTTGCCGCTATTGCCCGGTGCTTTCGCTGGCGCTGCGCTGCAAGGCCTGTTCGCGGCGCTTGGCGGCGGCCGCTTCCTCGGCGGCGCGCTCGGCCTCGGCCTTGCGCTCGATTGCCTCGACATCCATGCCGGCCGCCTTGCCGAGCGCCTTGTAGATGTTGCGCTTGGCCTCGGCGATGCGGGCTTCCTCGGCGGCGCGCAGGTCCTTGATCTGCTGGTTGGCGAGGTTTTCGGCGATGATCTCGGCGTCGCTCCGCGCGGAATCCAGCGTGGAGATATAGGTCACTTTCGGACGCTCGGGCTCGCCATAGGATGTGCTGTTCAAGCCCCAGTAAAGCATCGCCGCGACCGGCAGCATCGAAAGCGCCAGGAACGGCCAGCGATAGGGCTGGGGCCGACGGATCTCGTTCCAGAAATCAGCGAGGCCGTGGCCGGGGTTGAAGCGTGACTTGGACAGCATCAGGGGAATATAGAGGCAGGAGACAGGATGGCCAAGGGCTCACCTCAGCCGAAGGCGGCGTAGAGCCCGCGGCCATGTTCCTTCAGCCAGCGATCGGCTGCTGCAATCTCGCCTTCGAAGATCTCGGCGAGCAGTGCGTGGAAGGCGGGCGAGTGGTCGAAGTGCACGAGATGCGCGACTTCGTGGGCGACCACTGACCGGCGCACGAAATCGGGGGCCTGCACCAGCCGCCAGTTGATGCGGATGCGGCTTTTGTCAGAGCAGGAGCCCCAACGGCGCTGTGCCCGGGTAAGGCCCAGCGGCACCGGTTCGATTCCGGCCGCCGCGCAGTAATCGTGCATGTCGCCTTCGGCCAACGCGAGGGCCTCGGTCTCGAGCCAGCGCCTGAGCCGCGTTTCCAAGCCCGCTTGCGGCCCGCCGATGCGCAGTGCTTCGCCCACAAGCGCAGGGCGGCGCGGTGCGCGTGCGTCCCATGCGAGCTTCAGCGCCCGCCCGCGATAGCGAACCTCGCCCCCCGGCTCGGGCTGCGCGCGCTTGGGCAGTTTGGCGCGCTGTTCGGCCAGCCAGCCCGCGCGTGCATGGGCAAAGGCGATCGCCTCGCGCCCCTCGGCCCAGGCGGGCAGGCTGATGCGCACCTCCGAACCGTCAGGCGCCAGCCGCAGCGTCAGCCGCCGTGCGCGTCGGAGCCGCTTGAGCACGATGGGCACCAAGGTGCCGTCAAGATCGATCTCGGGATCGAGTGCCCCGGTGCCCGCGGCGCTTCGCAGCCAGTCGATCATGCGTCCCTGTCTTTCACCGAGACATCATCCTCCCAGTCACGACGCGGTACCGGCCACTCGGTGATGTGATGCTCAAGCGGCCCGGCATCGACCTCGCTTACCACCCGGCCGATCACCGAAACGCCCGCACGCCGCACCGCGTCGCGGTCGCCCGCGATCAGGTAATGCCAGCCCGGCAGCGGTCGCCCGTCGGCGCGCAGCCGGTAAGCGCAGGTCGCCGGGAGCCAGCTTACCTGCTCGACAATCCGCAAGGTCAGCCGCAGACAATCGGGGACGAAGGCCTTGCGGTTGCGGTAATCGCTGCACTTAGCTGTGCCGGTGTCGAGCAGGCGGCAGGCGATGTTGGTATCAACCACATCGCCGGTGTCCTCGTCCTCCAGCTTGTGCAGGCAGCAGCGCCCGCAACCGTCGCACAGCGCCTCCCACTCGGGGCGTGACAACTCGCCCAGAGGCAGCTCCCAGAAGCGATCCCTCAACTCACCCATCGGTCCAGTTCCGCAGCCACGGCCTCGCCGCCCTTGTCGGTCGGCAGAGTGGCGATCGGCGCGCCATCGGGGCCGAACAGGTAGGTGACGTTGGAATGATCAACCAGATAGCCGCCGCCGGGTGCCGCCTCGCCCTTCTGGTAGAACACCTTGAAGGCCTTCGCGGCAGCGGCGATCTGGTCGGGCGTGCCGGTCAGACCGATGATGTCGGGCGAGAAGGCTGCGGTGAATTCGCCCACCACGGCCCGCGTATCGCGTTCGGGATCGATGGTGATGAAGATCGGCACGATCTGCGCGGCCTTGGCCGGGTCCTTGGCCTTCAGCACCTTGAGCCCCTGCGCCACGCGCTGCATATCCGTGGGGCAGATATCAGGGCAGAAGGCATAACCGAAATAGACGACGCGATATTTGCCGGCAAAGTCCCCCCAGCGCACGGTTTCGCCCTTGCTGTTGGTGAGGGCAAAGTCCCCCCCGATCGCCGCGCCGGCCAAAGGCGGCTCCTCGGCAGGCGCGGTGACAGCGCCGCATCCGGCCAGCGCCAGCCCCAGCGCGGCGGCAATTGCGATGGAGCGGTGCGGGGAAGACTTGTTGATGCGGTTCATGCTCTGCTAACTGGTCACTGGAGTATGGGGCCAAAGTCAGACGAATATGCCTGACCCGCGCCCGGCACATCGCCCTATCCGGGACGATGTGTGACAGGTAATGCGAAAGGATCAAACCTTGGCTCTCGATGTTTTGCGCAAGTTAGGGCTTCGCCCTGCGATTGCCAGTGCCATTGCGCTTGCCTTGGCTGTTCCAGCCGCCGCCCAGTTCCAGTCCGAAGGCTATCAGTTCCTTGAAGCGGTCAAGGAGCGTGACGGGGACAAGGCGACCGATATGCTCAGCAAGCCCGGCACCCAGATCGTCAACAGCCGCGATCTCACCAGCGGCGACACGGGCCTGCATATCGCCGTGGCGCGCAGTGATCTCCTGTGGGTGCGCTTTCTGCTCCAGCGCGGGGGCGATCCCAATATCCGCAACAAGAAGGGCCTGACCCCGCTCCAGTTCGCGACGGCGCTGGGCTTTACCGACGGGGTCGAGGCGCTGATCAAGGGCGGGGCAAGCATCAATGTCGCCGACCAGACGGGCGAGACGCCGCTGATTGCCGCCGTCCATGCGCGCAATGTGCCACTGGTGCGGCTGTTGCTGGAAAAGGGTGCTGATCCGGACCGCAACGACAACTCGGGCCGCTCGGCGCGCAACTATGTCGAGCTGATGAACAGCAACACGCTGATGAAACAGGAATTCGACAACGCCGACAAGAAGCGTGCCGAGGCGGGAACCAAGCGCGATTACGGGCCTTCCTTCTGACATGACCGATTTTTCCAATCTGACGCTTGATGAACTGCGCGTCGCACTCGCCCCGGACATTGCCGCTTCCGCGATCTTTGACGGCTGGAACGAAACCGCGCTGACCGCCGCCGCCGAAATGGCCGGGTGCGATCTCGATATCGCCCGCCTCGCCTTTCCGGGCGCGAAGCCGATGGACATGATCGAGGCGTGGATCATGTCGGTCGATCAGGCGATGGAGGCCGAATGGCCCGCCGACCGCCTCGCCACGCTCAAGGTCCGCAAGCGCATCCGCACGCTGGTTGCCTTCCGGCTGGACGCGGTCGCACATATCGACGAGGCCGTGCGCCGCGCGCTGGCGGTGATGGCGCAGCCGCAGAATGCGCGCCGCGGGCTGAGGCTGGGCTGGCACTCGGCGGACATCATGTGGCGGCTCGCCGGTGACACCGCGACGGATTACAACCACTACACCAAGCGCGCGATCCTCGCGGGCATCTATTCAGCGACGCTGGCCGTGTTCGTGAATGACGACAGCGAGGGCAAGGCTGACACCCATGCCTTCCTCGACCGGCGGATTGACGGGGTGATGAAGTTCGAGAAGGCCAAGGCGCAATTTCTCGGGAAAGACCGTGAATTGCCGAGCCTGACGCGCTTTCTCGGGCGGCTGCGCTACCCCGCACGGTAACGGCGCGCGCCTAGCGCATCCGAACTGGTGGATTACCCCTGAGCCGCGGTCGCGCAGGCGGCCAACCTTGCCTATTGTCTGTCAAAGATTCGCGGCGCATTCTGCGCGCCGGAGCAAGTGTTTGACGGGAAGGGTATTTCGATGGCGGGTTCGCTCAACAAGGTCATGCTGATCGGCAATCTCGGGGCCGATCCGGAAATCCGCAGCTTCCAGAACGGTGGCAAGGTCGCCAATCTGCGTATCGCCACGTCCGAAACCTGGAAGGACCGCCAGACTGGCGAGCGCAAGGAAAAGACCGAGTGGCACACCGTCGCGATCTTTTCCGAAGGGCTGGTCAGCGTGGTTGAGCGCTACCTCAAGAAGGGCAGCAAGGTGTTTGTCGAAGGCAAGCTCCAGACCCGCAAGTGGCAGGACCAGAACGGGCAGGACCGTTACAGCACCGAAATCGTGATTCAGGGCCTCGGCGGCACGCTGACCATGCTTGATGGCGCGGCTGGCGGTGGCAGTGGCGGCGGCATGGGCGGCGGCAGCGGCCGTTCGGGCGGCGGCAGCTACGGCGGCGGCGGTGGTGGCTGGGATCAGGGCGGCGGCAGCGGCGGATCGGGCGGCGGTCCGCCTGCGGGCGGCGGCTATGACGATCTGGACGACGATATCCCGTTCTGACGGCTGCCGCCCGCGCGCCAAGACTTGCCCCATTCCGCTTTCAGGCTCGTCTTGTCCGGTGTTTCATGAGAAACTCCGCTGCAAGACGCGGGCTTAGCCCTGCAGCATGGCGAGCCGAGGGAGACAAGACATGATGGGGTTTCTCTGGCTCGTTCTGGCCGCCGCGCAGCCGGTGTCGCCACCTGCCATCGGCATGGCCGAAACCCCGATCGCCATAACGCCCGAAGGGCCGATAGAGAGCGTGCTGCTTTACCCGGTGTTTCGCGACCCGTTTGATTGCGGTGAGCATGCTGCGGGCGAACCGGCAATCGCGGGCGATGCCTTGGGGACTGATTGTCAGGTGATGGGCGGCACCACCGGAAAGAATCGCAGTTTTGCCAAGGCATACCGCACCGATGGCGCGCGCAACGAAGACTGGTATTCGTGGGGTGCCGATGTGCTTGCCCCGGCCGATGGTGTGGTCGTCGGCTATCTGCCCAACCCGCGCGTCAATGAACCGGGCACCAAGGGCCGCCCGCCTGCCGGGCTAATTCAGATCCGCCGGGCAGACGGGGTGGTGATCATGTTGGCCCATCTCACCGATTTTGCCGTCAGGATGGGTGACGAGGTCAAGGCCGGGCAGGTGATCGCCAAGGTTGGCAACAACGGCCCATCCTATGCCCCGCACATCCATGTCGGCGCGTCGCGCGGCAGCACGCCGTTGCAAATCCGCTGGGATCAAAAGGCGATGGGCGCGCTGCAGAACTGACGCGGCCACACGCGTATTTATTCGCGTTTCAGCCCCGCCAGCAGCGCTGCCAGCGGCCCATCCTGCTCGCCCTCAGCCACAATTCCCGCCGCTTTGCGCGCGGCATCGGCGCCTGGCCCTTCGGCATAGGGATCGATTGCGAGGCCCAGCGTCTGCGCCACGGCTTCCCCCAGATCGAACATGTCGCCACTGAATTCGATTTCGTCGCAGTCGTCGGCTTCGAGTTCGATTTCCTCCGCCTCGGTGGGAGGACGCTGATTGTCTTCGATAAAGCGCAGGTCGACAGGCTCGTCGATGTGCACCGGGAAGTCCTCGCCGCTGATCGCGCAAGGCTGCATGATCCGGGCAACCAGCCGCCCGGTTGCACGGATTGCGCGCGGTTTCTGCTCCAGCGCAACCTCGGCCCTGAGGCTTTCTACTGCACCGAGGGCAAAGCGCGCCGCCAGCGCCGAACGTTCGGGCTCGGTCGCTTCGATCACCACCGGCCCCGCCGGCAGCGGGCGCACCTTGACCATGCGGGAAAGTTCCGACGGGGGCAGCGGGCTGCTCACCAGATCGCGCTCGCCTTCATCATCTCGGCGTCCGAAAACCGCGCCAGCCGTTCGGACAGCTTCATCACCCGTGTCGCCACCGCGCGGGCGCTGGCAGCTTCGTCCGCGCCTTCGGCAAAGGTGACATTGCGCTGGATCGCCGCGCTCAGCTTGTCGAGATCGCCGGTGTTCAGTGCCCCGCGATAGGCACCGAGCCTGCCGCCGAGAACGCTCATCAGCTTGCCGATGCGCTTGCCCACGACCACGTCATTGACCCCGAATTCGCGCAGTTGTCCGTCCATGTCCTCGACGAACAGCTCGGCGAGAAGCGCGCTTTCAGACCGCATTTCAGAGGCTTCGACCCGAACCATCACTGCGCTCAGCACTGCGGTGATCATGTCGAAGCGTCCGGCGATCGAATCCGCCACCCCGCATTCCGTGTAATAGACCGAGTCGCGCGCCAGCTCGATCACGCGGTGCCACAAGGGACGCACGCTTTCACGCGGGTCAGGGGCTGTGCCGAGCAGGCGGGACAAGAAGGACATGGGGTCAAGCGCCTTTCGCGACGGGAACACCCAGCACACTACGGTAACGCACAAGTAACGGATGCGTTCAACACAGGTTCAACCGGGCTGTACCACCGCTTTGCCACATGGTGCGTTGCCAGCGAGCGCCTAGCCCCTTAAAGCACGACCCCCAAGGGAAAAGAGCGCACAAGGTGCGGCACGGAACGGGACGGACAGAGTTTGGCGCAGATGAAGAAGGCAGGCGCGATGGATTTGGGCAGTCGCAGGCTGCGCGGCGCGGCGGTGCTGGCTCTGGCGGCCGTGGTGCTGCCGGCCTGTACGGCGATCCGCGAATCGCGCGGTTACATCGTCGATCAGACATTGACGTCCCTGATCCAGCCGAAGATCGACAACCAGCAATCGGTTGAAGGCACGCTTGGCCGCCCGACGTTTACCAGCCAGTTCGGCACGCCGACCTGGTATTATGTTTCGAGCATCACCGGTCAGCGCCCCTTCAACCGCCCGCGCATCCGTGATCATTCGGTGCTGGCTGTCACCTTCGATGCCGCAGGCCGGGTGGTTGACGTGCAGCGCAGCGGTGTGGAGCAGGTGGTGTTCCTCGATCCCGAAGGCGACAAGACGCCAACGCTGGGCCGCGAACGCGGCTTCCTCGAAGACCTGTTCGGCAACATCGGCCAGGTCGGCGGAGCGGGCGTGGGCGGAGCCCCCGGTGGCGGCCCCAACGGGCAGTAAGCTTGCCCGGAACACAGCACGCTTGATCCTCGGGTCGGGCGCGCCATATCTGCCGGTATGACAAGCGATCCTTCGGCCCATGGCCTCGTGCAATGGCACGGCACTACCATAATCGGCGTCAGGCGCGGCGGCACCACGGTGATCGCTGGCGATGGGCAGGTGTCGATGGGCAACACCGTGATGAAGCCCAACGCGCGCAAGGTGCGCCGCATCGGCGATGGCAGCGTGATCGCCGGTTTCGCGGGCGCGACCGCAGATGCCTTCACCCTGTTCGAGCGGCTGGAAAAGAAGCTCGAACAATATTCCGGCCAGCTGATGCGCGCCTCGGTGGAGCTCGCGAAGGACTGGCGCACCGACAAGTATCTGCGCAATCTCGAAGCGCTGATGATCGTCGCCGATCATGACACGCTGCTGGTGCTGACCGGCAATGGCGATGTGCTGGAGCCGGTGGGCGAGATCGCCGCGATCGGATCAGGCGGCAATTTCGCGCTCGCCGCCGCGCGGGCGCTGGCCGATTACGAGACCGACGCCGAAACCATTGCGCGCAAGGCAATGGCGGTCGCGGCCGATATCTGCGTCTTCACCAATGGCAATCTGACGGTCGAGACGGTCTGACCATCTCCCCTCCCGCTAGCGGGAGGGGCCGGGGGTGGGCCTGTTCCGCACCCGAGTTTTCCCACCCCTGACCCCTCCCGCAAGCGGGAGGGGGAATGAGAACGAAATGTCCGAAAATCTTACCCCCAAAGCCATCGTCGCCGCGCTCGACGAACACATCATCGGCCAGGCCGAGGCCAAGCGCGCGGTCGCGGTGGCGCTCCGCAATCGCTGGCGGCGACAGCGGCTCGGTGCCGATTTGCGCGACGAGGTGACGCCCAAGAACATCCTGATGATCGGCCCCACCGGCTGCGGCAAGACCGAGATCAGCCGGCGGCTGGCGAAGCTGGCCGAGGCCCCCTTCATCAAGGTCGAGGCGACCAAGTTCACCGAGGTCGGCTATGTCGGGCGCGATGTCGAACAGATTGCCCGCGATCTGGTGGAGGAGGCGATCCGGCTGGAAAAGGAACGCCGCCGCGAAGCGGTGCGCGAAGCAGCCAGCGCGGCCGCAATGGACCGGCTGCTGACCGCGCTGGTGGGCGATAACGCCTCCGAAGCGACGCGCGAAAGCTTTCGCCAGCGCATCGTGCAGAACGCGATGAACGACGTCGAGGTCGAGATCGAGGTGCGCGATACCCCTGCCGCGCCATTCGACATGGGCAATATGGGTGGGCAGATCGGGATGATCGACCTCAGCGACATGATGGGCAAGGCGCTGGGCCGCAAAGCCACCCGCCGCCAGAAACTGCGCGTGCCCGATGCGTGGGATCGGCTGGTGGATGAAGAGGCAGACAAGCGCCTCGATCAAGACGATGTTGCACGGGTGGCGCTGGCCAATGCCGAGACCAACGGGATCGTGTTCCTCGACGAGATCGACAAGATCGCGGTCAGCGATGTGCGCGGCGGGAGCGTGTCACGCGAAGGCGTGCAGCGCGATCTGCTCCCCCTGATCGAAGGCACCACGGTCGCGACCAAATATGGCCCGATGAAAACCGACCACGTGCTGTTTATCGCCAGCGGCGCGTTCCACGTGGCCAAGCCCAGCGACATGCTCCCCGAATTGCAGGGCCGGTTGCCGATCCGGGTGGAGCTGCGCGCGCTGACCGAGGCTGATTTCGTGCGCATCCTCAGCGAAACCCGCGCCAATCTGGTGGCGCAGTACAAGGCGCTGCTCGGCACCGAGGAGGTAACGCTCGACATCACCGCAGATGCCGTGGCGGAGATCGCCCGGATCGCGGCGCAGGTGAACAGCACGGTCGAAAATATCGGCGCGCGGCGGCTCCAGACGGTGATGGAGCGCTTGCTGGAAGAGGTCAGCTTCGAGGCCGAAGACCTGACGGGCCAGACCGTGGCCATCGATGCCGCCTATGTGCGCGATAAACTGGCGGGCCTCGCAGGCAACACCGACCTCAGCAAATACATCCTGTAATGACAGCAGGGCCGGTAAGCGATCTGGCAGGAATGCTGGCGGGCATGGCGCCGCGGCTGGATGCGCGCGAATGGCGGTTTGTGGTGATTGAAAGCGAGGCCTCCGCCGATGCCTTTGCGCTCATCCGCGAAGATGAGGGCACAACGGCTATCGTGCCGGGCCACGGCGAGGGTGCGGCCTTCGCCCGCATCACCCTGACGGTGCATTCCGCGCTGGAAGGCATCGGGCTGACCGCAGTGGTTGCCACTGCGCTCGCTGAGGCAGGGATTGCCTGCAATGTCGTGGCGGGCTTCCACCACGATCATCTGTTTGTGCCCTGGCAGCGGCGCGATGAGGCGCTGGCCGTTCTCCAGCGCCTCTCGCAATCGGTCTGATCATTCGCCCAGAAGGTGCTTTTTCCAGAACACGAGCTGCGCGAGGAAAGCGTAGTCCGAATTTGCCTTCTTGGCGAAACCGTGGCCTTCGTCGGCCGCCACCAGATGCCACGCCTCGCCGCCATTCTTGCGGATTGCAGCGACCATCTGGTCAGCTTCTGACTTGGGCACGCGCGGATCATTGGCACCGGTCACGACGAACATCGGCTTGGTGATCTCGCTCACCCGGGTCAGCGGGCTGATCTCGGCCAACTTGGCGCGCTGTTCGGGCACGCGCTCGTCGCCATATTCCACCCGGCGCAGGTCTTGCCGGTAGGGGTTGGTGTTTTCGAGGAAGCTGACGAAATTGCTGATCGCCACGGTGCATTGGGTCGCGGTGAGCTTGTCCTTCAGCTGCACGGCGGCAGCATAGCACATGTAGCCGCCATAGGAGCCGCCGGTCAGACCGACCTTGGCCGGATCGACCGCCGGATCGGCGCGCACCGCGTCCATCAGCGCCGCCATGTCCTTCACCGAATCCTCGCGCTTGAAGGGGCCATTGTCGAGGCTGACGAAGGTCTTGCCGTAGCCGGTCGAGCCGCGGACATTGGGGTAGAAAATGCCGATCCCCAGCTCGTTGAGGTAGTAATTGTTGCGACCGATGAAGCCGGCGGTGCTCTGCCCCTCCGGCCCGCCGTGGACGCTCACGATCAGGGGGCGCTTGCCGGGAAACTTCGACGGATCGGGAAGGTAGAGCAGGCCGGAGACTTCCAGCCCGTCAAAGCTCTTCGTGGTCACGATGCGCGGTTCGACATTGCTGGCGGGATCGAGGCCACCGGTTTCGCTTTGCGTCCAGCGGGTAATCTGCATGGTCTTGGGATCGAGCGACCACACATCTGCCGCGCTTTTGGCGCTGGAGAAGGAAAAGCCGATCTCGCCCCACGGCGCGATGTCGAGCCCGCCGATCTGTCCGGCGGGGAGGGCATCGACTGGGGTCACTGTGCCGCTGGCGACATCGAGAATGCGCATCCGGTCCGAACCGGCCTCGTTCACCTCGTAAACAATGGTCTTGCCATCGTCGGAGATGTCGAACCCGTCGACGTCCCATGTCTCGCGCGTCACCGGCGTGAACTTGCCCGTTAGGGGGTCGAGCCGTCCGAGGCGCTGGAAGTCCGATCCTTCATCGCTGGTAACCCACAGCGTCCCGTCAGGGCTGATTTCCATGCCGCCAAAGGCGATTTGCGCCTTGGGATCGCTGGTCGGAACCATCGCTCCGGTCGCCAGATCGACCCGGTAGAGGTCGACATCCTGAACCGACCTGTAATCGGCAACATATGCCGTGGTCTTGTCGGGCGAGAAGCCGGTGATCGCCCAGCCGCCACCCTTGCTCTCGTGCACCATGCGCACGGATGCCGGATCGCGCGGGTTCATGACATAGAGGTCCGAATCAACCCCGTTGCGCCGGGTCGAGCTGAACCCGATCAGCTCGCCGTCGCGGCTCCATGCGTTCATCTGGTTACGGCTCTTGCCGTCTGTCAGCAGGCTGAGCCGACCGTCTTTGAGGGTATGGAGCTGGAAATACTCATCCCCGCCGCGATCCTTGCTGACGAGGATGATGTCGCCTTTGGTCGGCGCAAAGGAACCGCGCACCGGTTCGGCCTCAAAGCTGATCTGGGTGCGTGCCCCCATCGGCATTTCCACCCGGTGGAGCTGGTTCACATTGGCAAAGCGGGTGCTGATCAGCACTGCGCGGGTATTGGGATCCCACCCGGCAAAGCCCGCGCCGCGCGCTTCGAGATAGGGGCGCACGCGCTCCGCCATCGCTAGCGGCACAGGGGGCATTTGCTCGGCCGTCAGCGCGGCCGGAATCGGTACGGCGGGCCCATCCGCGGGCGCGGGAGCAGCTTGCTGCTGGGCGGAAGCGGGAAGGGACGCGCTGGCGAGCAGCAGGGCAAGCAGACGTGGGTGACGCATCGGGTAGTTCTCTCTCTCGTGGGACCGGCCCCTTTCGGGACTCCACGAGAGAGGTAACGGGCGCTTGTCAGCGAGGCAATCGGGCGCGTTATTCCGCCGCTTCGGCGGCAAGGTCGGCGTCATCCTCGCGCCGCTCATTCGCCTGCCGCGCCCACATTTCGGCGTAGAGCCCGCCGCGCGTGATAAGCGCCGCATGATCGCCGCTTTCCACCAACCTGCCATGATCGAGCACGAGGATGTTATCGGCATCGGCGATGGTCGACAGCCGGTGCGCGATGGCGATGGTGGTGCGGCCTCTGGCGATGCGTTTGAGGGTGCCGAGAATTTCCTGCTCGGTGCGGGTGTCCAATGCGCTGGTCGCCTCGTCGAGCAGCAGGATCGGCGGGTTCTTGACCAGCGTCCGCGCGATCGCGACGCGTTGCTTCTCCCCGCCCGAAAGCTTGAGGCCGCGTTCGCCCACCATCGTTTCAAAGCGATCGGGCAGGCGATCGATGAGCGTCATCAGCGCGGCATCACGCGCGGCCTGTTCGATCATCGCCTGATCTGCGCCCTCGGCCCCGTAGGCGATGTTGTAGGCGAGGTTCTCGTTGAACAGCACCGAATCCTGCGGGACGATGCCGATCGCGGCGCGCACGCTTTCCTGCGTGACAGTGGCAATATCCTCGCCCCCCACCAGCACCCGGCCCGAGAGCGGATCATAGAAGCGGAACAGCAAGCGCCCGATGGTGCTCTTGCCTGCGCCCGAGGGGCCGACAATCGCGGTGGTCGATCCGGCCGGGACCTCAAAGGATAGGCCATCCAGAATCGTGCGCCCCGGGTCATAGCCGAAGGTGACATTGTCGAAGGCGACTGTTGGCTTGCGGATGATGAGCGCGGGTGCGCCGGGCTTGTCCTTCACCTCGATGTCGGTGTCGATCAGGCGGAACATCTCGGCCATGTCGACAAGCCCCTGCCGGATCGTGCGATAGACCCAGCCGAGCACGTCCAGGGGACGGAACAGCTGGATGAGGAAGGTGTTGACCAGCACCAGATCGCCCACCGTGAGCTGGCCCTTGCTCCACCCCCATACGGTGTAGGCCATTGCGCCGGCCACGAGGGCATTGGTGATCGCCCCTTGCGCCATGTTGAGCAGGCCTACCGAATTTTCGGACTTGATCGCGGCCTTCACGGTCGCGGTGCGCGCCGAGCCGTCGATCACCGCCATCTCGCCGAAATAGCTGCCGGCGGGGAGGTAGGAGAGGAACACCGGCCGCTCGCCGATCGCCTTTTCGACGATCA
>RDXA01000430.1 GCA_004292705.1 Sphingomonadales bacterium
GTGCGGCGCTATTCCCCCGCCGAGCGGGCGGAGCTGGCGGGCGGCACGCCGGACGACTGGGGCCGCGAAAGCTGGGAGATCGCGCGCAGCTTCGTCTATCCCACCGCCTTCGACACCGACGATGTCTGCGCTGCGCCGCTGCCGGATGAGACCGCGCTCAGCCAGGACGACATTATCCGCGGGTTGCCGGTTGCCAAGCGGCGAGTGCAGCAGGCGGGGCTCAGGATCGCGGCCCTGCTTGAAAGCGCCTTCGCGCCGGGGCCGCTGGTGGTGCCGGATGATCGGCGGCGCTAGCTAAGCGAAGGCCTTGGCGAGGAACCACGCGCCCACACGGCGCGCGTGCTCGGCGGCCAGCACCAGCGTCAGATGGATGGCGGTGGCGATGCTGACGCTGATCGCCGCCAGCGTCAGGCCCTGCGTGAAACTCGGCTGCCCGCCAGCGATGAATTGCGGCATCACGGTGATGAAGAACAGTGCCGACTTGGGGTTGATCAGGTTGATCGCAAACCCGGCCAGTGCGTGGCGTTGATCGGCCCGGCGCGGGGTGGCGGTGGGCGAGCTTTCGCCCGCATCCCGCCATGCCTCCCACGCCAGCCACGCCATCATCGCTGCTGCCAGCACCGACATGCCCCGCGCCAGCGCCGGGCCCTGCGCGAGGATGAGGCTCGCCGCGAACACGCTGATCGCGGCATTGGCGGCAAGTCCTAGCGCCACACCGGCGATCGCCCCGAGGCTTGCCCGCCGCCCTTCAGCCAGCGTCAGCGTCACCAGCCATCCCATGTTCGGCCCCGGCGTCAGCTCGACCAGCAGCACCGCGAGCGCAAATCCGCCAAGATCGATCACGGCAGGCGTCGGGTCTCGTAACGCGTACCGTCCTTACGGGCGTAGCCTTCCGCGTCGAACACCATGTCGATATCGGAATACTCGCCGCTGTCAGCCTCGCGCCCGCCCGCACTGATGGCGATGAAGATGCACGGCGCGGCAGAGCGGTTGTGGAGGTGGTGTCCATTGGCCTCCCCGGCTGGAAAGGCAAGCACATCGCCCGCGCTGACCGGGGTCTCGCCGGTGTCGTCGATCAACACGGCCTCGCCCGCAATCATGACCACCAGCTCGTCCTGCCCACGGTGCCAATGCCGCTGTGAGGAGAATGCGCCCGGCAGCAGCGTCACATGGCTCGCTCCCATCAGCGTCAGGCCCGCAGCGGGCGCGAGACGGCGATACCAGCGCCCCTCGACCGCCGCGTCGAATGGTGGCGGGTAGCCTGTGGCATTGGTCTGGGGAAGCGCATCACAATCGAGCTTGGGCATTGGCGGCAACTCCTGCTAGGCCCCTGACGATGCTTGACCCGCTCGACCTTGCCAAGCGCCTGATCGCCGCACCCAGCGTGACGCCCGCGACCGGCGCGGTTTTCGCTGAACTGGAGGCCATGTTGGCCCCTCTCGGCTTTGCCGTCCACCGCTTTGCGCGCGGAGAAGGGCCGGAGGGCAGCGAGGAAGCCCCGGTCGAGAACCTGTTTGCGGTGCGCGCCGGCCCGCCGGGATCGAAGCATTTCGCCTTCGCCGGACACCTTGATGTTGTTCCGCCGGGTGAGGGCTGGGCATCGGATCCTTTCGAACCGCTGGTGCGCGGCGAGCTGCTCCACGGGCGCGGCGCGGTCGACATGAAGGGCGCGATTGCCGCCATGGTCGCTGCCGTGGCCGAAGTGCCAGCCGAGACGGGTACGATCAGCTTCATCATCACCGGTGATGAAGAAGGCCCCGCGCTCCACGGCACCCGCGCGTTGATCGATTACATGGCCGCCGAGGGCCATCAGCCCGATCTGTGCCTTGTGGGGGAGCCCACCAGCGTCAACCGCTTGGGCGATATGGTGAAGATCGGGCGCCGTGGTTCGGTCAACATCTTCATTGATGTTGCGGGCACACAGGGCCACGTCGCTTATCCGCACCTCGCCGATAACCCGCTGCCCAAGCTGGTCGCGATTCTGGCGGAACTGGATGCGCTGACGCTCGACACCGGCACCAAGTGGTTCCAGCCGAGCAATCTTGAGATCACCGACATCAATGTTGGCAACCGCGCGCATAATGTCATTCCGGCGGCGGGTGCGGCCCGCATCTCTATCCGCTTCAACGACCTGCACACCGGCAAGAGCCTGTCCGACCGCGTTTGCGCCATCGCAGAAAAACACGGGGGTCGCGCCCGCCCGGTGATCTCTGGCGAACCGTTCCTCACCGAGCCGGGGGTCTTCTCGAAGCTGGTCAGCGCGGTGGTGGAGGCCGAAACCGGCGTAGCGCCCGAACTTTCTACAACCGGCGGCACCTCGGACGCACGTTTCCTGCGGGCTGTCTGTCCGGTGATAGAATTCGGCCTGTGCAACGCAACCATGCACAAGCGTGACGAGGCCGTAGCGATCCCTGATCTCGCTGTGCTGGCACGGATCTATGCCCGAATTGCGCTGGGCGGTTTAGCGCTGCAAACGACGGAAGAATAACCGCTGCGGCGGACGGGAGCGAACATGGACCGCAAGCTTACCCTCTACATCCTCGCAGGCATGGTGCTGGGCGTGATTGTCGGACAGGTGCTCAACCAGATGGTGCCGGCCGATGTGATCAAGGGATCCATCGCTCCGTGGTTCAAGCTGCTGTCCGACATCTTTCTCAACCTCATCAAGATGCTGGTTGCGCCGCTCGTGCTGTCGACCATCGTCGTCGGCATCGCGCATATGGGCGATAGCGCCGCTTTGGGCCGCATCGGGGTGCGAGCGCTCACATGGTTCATCACCGCGAGCCTCATTTCGATCGGTCTCGGCCTGATCCTGGTGAACCTGTTCCAGCCCGGCGTTGGTGCACCGATCCCCGATGTTGCCGAGGCCGCCGCCGCAGTCGGCGAGGTCAAGGAGCTGAAGGCGACCGACTTCATTCTGTCGATCTTCCCCAAGAACGCGGTCGAGGCGCTGGCGACCAACAACATCCTGCAAATCCTCGTGTTCTCGATTTTTGCGGGGGTCGCCCTGTCGGCCATCGGCGAGCGCGGCCATGCGCTGGTCAAGGGTGCGGATGCCTTGGCCGAGATGATGCTGCAAGTGACCGGCTATGTCATGCGTTACGCCCCGGTCGCGGTGTTTGGCGCGCTCGCCAATGTGGTCGCGGCGAGCGGGCTGGCGATCCTTGGTACCTATCTGACGCTGCTGGTGGAGTTCTATTTCTCGCTGTTGCTCTTGTGGATGATCCTGCTGGGTGCGGGGGCCGTGTTCCTCGGCAAGCGCATCTGGGCGCTGATCCGCTATATCCGTCAGCCGCTCATGATTGCCTTTTCGACCGCTTCCAGCGAGGCGGCACTGCCGAAGCTGTTCGAGCAGCTTGACCGCTTCGGCGTGCCGCGCCGGATCTCGGGCTTCATGCTGCCGCTGGGCTATTCCTTCAATCTCGACGGCTCGATGATGTACATGAGCTTCGCGACAATCTTCATCGCGCAGGCCTACGGCATTGATCTGAGCATCGGCACGCAGATCATGATCCTGCTGACGCTGATGATCTCGTCAAAGGGCATCGCCGCCGTGCCGCGCGCGTCGCTGGTGGTGATCACGGGCACGCTGGCGATGTTCGGCCTGCCGGTCGAAGGTGTGGCGATCATCCTTGCGATCGACCAGTTCCTCGACATGGGCCGTACCGCGACCAACGTGGTCGGCAATGCGGTGGCGACGGCTGTCATTACCAAGTGGGAAGGGATGCTGGAGGTGGAGGAGCCGGACTATGTCGAGCATCCCCACGCGCCGGCCCATACGGCGGCAGATGGCCGTGCGGGGCTGGAGCTGGACGAGACCAATTTTGAGGAAGGGCGTTAAGGCAGATTAACTCTCGGCCTTGGTCTGCTTCACATATTCGACTGGCACGAATTCGCCCAGGGAGCAGCCTGCGCCGCGTTGCGGCACGCCGCCGATATTCTGCAAGCTGTAGACGATCTGCTGGGTGCAGAGCTGATCGATCGAGGTTTCGTAGATAATCGCGCGGTCGAATGTCAGCCCGATGCAGCGATTGGGCAGCGTGCTGCGATAGACCTTGCCCCCATTCATCTCGAAATCGATCACCCGGTCGGAGCGCACCACGGTCGCGCGCACTTGCGAGCGGTTGATGCAGTTCTGGGCCGGGCCCACCACCTTGGCCTCCGGCGCAGCGGCAATCGCGGCGGCATCACGGGCGGCGTCTGCAGCGGGATCGTTCGGCGTGCAGGCGGAAAGGATGAGGGGAAGCGGGGCAAGTGCAAAGCAGCGCGCTGGCATGACATGTCTCTCCACAGGGACCGGAGTATCTCTGTCCGCGCGTTTGAACCGGGCCTTAATCCGCGCTGACCTCAAGCGCGGCGCGGCCCTTGGGCGGCTCCAGCACTTTCTTTCTGAAGCTGCACAGATCGGCAACCTTGCAGCGCCAGCATTCGGGCGCCCGCGCCTTGCACACGTAGCGACCGTGCAGGATCATCCAGTGATGCGAATCCCGGCGGAAGGGTTGCGGCACGCGCCTTTCCAGCTTGGCCTCCACCTGATCCGGGGTCTTGCCCTTGGCCATGCCGGTGCGGTTGCCCAGGCGGAAAATGTGGGTGTCGACCGCGAAGGTCTCCTGCCCGAACCAGCAATTGAGAACCACGTTAGCAGTCTTGCGTCCGACACCGGGAAGCCTGACCAAGGCCTCGCGCGTGTCAGGCACTGCGCCGCCGTGTTCATCGACCAGAATGCGGCTGAGCGCGATCACGTTCTTGGCCTTGGAATTGAACAGGCCGATGGTCTTGATGTGCTCCTTCAGCCCTGCCTCGCCGAGATCGAGCATCTCCTGCGGCGTTTGCACCCTGGCAAACAGCGCGCGGGTCGCCTTGTTCACCCCAACATCGGTCGCCTGCGCGGAAAGCGCCACGGCGACCAGCAGCTGATAGGCATTGCCATATTCCAGCTCGGTCTGGGGCGCAGGGTTGTCTTCGGCGAGGCGGCGGAAGAATTCGAAGATCTGGTCTTTGGTCATGGGCGCGCGTTACAACCCCAGCACGTCGTTCATGGTATAGCGTCCGGCACCCTTGCCGATCAGCCATTCCGCCGCCTTCACCGCCCCGCGCGCGAAGATCATGCGGTTTTCGGCCGCGTGCGACAGGGTGAGGCGCTCCTCGCTGCCTGCAAAGATCACGCTGTGCTCGCCCGCTACGGTGCCGCCGCGCAGGGTAGCAAAGCCGATTGCGCCCTCGGCCCGCGCGCCTGTCATGCCGTGGCGACCGCTCTCCATGTTGTCGCTCAGCACGATCCCGCGGCCCGCGGCTGCGGCCTCGCCCAGCAGTTTGGCGGTGCCCGAAGGCGCATCGACCTTCAGGCGGTGGTGCATTTCCAGCACTTCGATATCCCACTCCGGCCCCAATCGCGCGGCCGTCTCGCGCACCAGATGCGCCATGAGGGTCACGCCCAGAGAGAAATTGCCCGATTGCAGCACCGGCACTTCTTTCGCCGCGTCGGCCAGTATCACGAAATGCGGCTCTTCCAGCCCGGTGGTGCCGACCACAATCGGCTTGCCCGCGACTCGTGCCGCGCCGAGATTGGCGGCGAGGGCGTCCGGCGCGGAGAAATCGACCAGCACGTCGCACCGGCTGGCAAACGACCCGATGTTGCCGCCTGCGTCCACGCCTGCAAATAGCACATGGCCCGCATCGACAATCGCGGCCTCCAGCGCCTGCCCCATGCGGCCCTTGTGGCCGATCACCCCGAATTGCAGCATGAACCCATCTCCGTTCGGGCTGAGCTTGTCGAAGCCCTGCCCTTTCTTCTACCCGTAAAGGGAAAGACGGCCGTTGGGCAATGCCCGCCCTTGCGGGTCGACAGGCTCGGGGCGAACGGGAGGAAGCATGAACGGACCAAACCGCATCGTCATCCTTACCGGCGCCGGGATCTCGGCTGAAAGCGGGATCGATACCTTCCGGTCTGCCGGGGGCCTGTGGGAGCAGCACCGGATCGAGGATGTCGCCACCCCGGAAGGGTTTGCGAGGGACCCCGATCTGGTGCTCGGCTTCTACGACATGCGCCGCGCAGCCCTCGCAACGGTCACGCCCAACCCCGCCCATGAGGCATTGGCGCGGTTGGAGCGCGCGTTTTCCGGTGAGCTGCTGCTGGTGACGCAGAATGTCGATGACCTCCACGAACGCGGCGGAAGCGCGCAGGTGCTGCACATGCATGGCGAGTTGAACAGCGCGCTGTGCACCTGTTGCGAGACCCGCTCGCCCTGGCGGGCAACGCTGATTGACCGGCCGCCATGCCCCGTCTGCCGTGCACCCGGCTTGCGGCCTGACGTCGTCTGGTTCGGCGAGATGCCCTATCAGATGGGCCGGATTTACCGTGCCCTGGAAACCTGTGACCTGTTCGTCAGCATTGGCACCTCGGGTGCGGTCTATCCGGCGGCGGGGTTTGTGCAGGAGGCGCGCAGCAGCGGTGCGCGCACGCTGGAACTCAATCTCGAGCCCAGCGAAGGCTCGCGGCTGTTCCACGAAACCCGGCTTGGCCCGGCGAGCCAGTTGGTGCCGTCCTGGGTGGAAGAAGTGCTGCAAACCGGGATTTAACCTTGCGGCGATAGGATGGCGAAATGTCGCGGCGCATGATCGTCCTGCTCGCCCTGCTGGGGCTGCCCTATGGCTATCTGGCCCTTTACTGGACCAGTTGCTTCGCGACGCGGTGCCAGTCCGATGGTCACAAGATTTTCTACACGCTCGTCGCGCTGGGCGCATTGCCGTTTCTGATGGCGTTCATCGGTGGAGTGTTTGCGCTTGGCGGGGCAAGGCGTGTGCGCACCGCAGCGGCATCCCGCACTCCGACATCCGCTACCGTGATCGAAGGTGCGCGCGGCGGCGCCGGTTTGTGGATTGGCGTGTCGCTGATGGCTTCTGCGTTGCCGGCCTGCGCTGCTTTGCTCTATCTCGTGCTCGATACACCGGAACCGGGCCGCGATCGGCTGGGCCGGATCTGCGAGACCAGCAGCGGATCAACAACATGCCGTCCCGATCCGGAGGCGGACCGTCCGTCGGAGCTCGAGCAGATCAACCACCTGCGCGAGCGTCGGCGGAGCGCCGATTGAGCTTCGCTCAGCCGCAGGTGCGGCAAGTGGGGTCCTTGGCGATACGGATCGTGCGCATCCCCGGCGCGAGACCATCGAGGAGGTGGAGCCGCCCCCATTGTGACTCGCCCAGCGTGCTGACCCCGGCAAGCAGCACCTTGACTGCCTGCAACGCGCCAAAAGTGCCCGCCCACCCCGCCATCGCGCCGAGCATTCCGTCATCCGCGCAAGTATCGCAATCCTCGGCATCGAAGGCATCGCCGACAAAACAGCGATAACAGGCCTCGCCCGGCAAGTGGCCCGCAAAGGCCGCGACCTGACCCTGGAACCGACCAACCGCCGCCGAAAGGAGCGGGATGCCCGCCGCCACGCAGGCATCCGATACAGCCAGCCGTGTGGCGAAATTGTCGGTGCCGTCGAGCACCAGATCGGAGCCTGCGACGAGGCTTGCGGCATTGTCTGGCGTGATCCGCGAGTCGGAGACGTCGACGCTCAGCGAGTCGTCGAAATTGGCGAGCCAGCGGCGGGCCGAAACCGCCTTGCCATAGCCCACGTCGCGGGTGGTGAAGATCGTCTGGCGCTGGAGGTTGGAGACGTCGACGACATCGTCATCGACAAGGCTCAGGCGGCCGATACCGCTTGCGGCGAGATATTGCAGGGCGGGGCTGCCGATCCCGCCCAAACCTATGATTGCTACGCGCGACTGGCTGAGACGCACCTGTCCAGCGCCGCCGATCTCGGGCAGCACGATGTGGCGGGCGAAACGGTCGAGCCGGGCGGGGGAGAGTGTCATTCCGCATCCTCGGGTGTCTGCGCGCGCCGTTCTTGCCGGAAGGCGCCGATGCCGTGCCACCACAGGAAGCCGATCACCGCGCCCTTCGTCGGCTGGAGCATGGCGAGGAGCATGACAATCGCGACCGGCAGGATGATCGCGAGGGTCAGCCAGGCCGATATGCCGCCGGAGATCATCGCGATCACCACCGGCGCTAGCAAGTGGCCGACCACGAAGATGCCGATATAGGCCGGAAAGTCATCGGCCTGCTGGACCGACCAGTCCTGACGGCAATGCGGGCAGCGCTCGACCGGCTTGAGCCACGCGCGGAACAGTCCCGCCTCGCCGCAGCGCGGGCAGCGGCACCGCAAGCCACGAGTCAGTGCGGGCACCCACCCCTTGGGTAGGTCGACAAGCTCGGGAGAAAGGCGCTCAGAAGGCATGGACAGGCTGTTTACAACCTGTGGAACGCCTGTCGACAGGGCTGTGGAGAGACCTGTCGAAACGAGTGGGAGAATCTGGGGACGCGACGGCCCACCCCGCTGCGACTAAACCTCGCCTTCGGCTCGGAAAGTCTC
>RDXA01000431.1 GCA_004292705.1 Sphingomonadales bacterium
GATGTATCTGCCCAAGCTGGTGAGCGGCGAATGGTCGGGCACGATGAACCTCACCGAGCCTGCCGCCGGGAGCGATGTCGGCGCGCTGCGGAGCACTGCCGAACCGATCGAGGACGGCGAGCACGCGGGCAAATACCGGATCACCGGACAAAAGATCTACATCACCTGGGGTGAGCATGACCTCGCCAAGAACATCATCCACCTCGTCCTTGCCCGCCTGCCGGGCGCGCCGGAGGGGTCGCGCGGAATCAGCCTGTTCGTGGTGCCCAAGTATCATGTGAACGCCGACGGCACCCTTGGCCCGAGGAACGACCTGCGCTGCGTCAGCCTCGAACACAAGCTCGGCATCAACGCGTCGCCCACCTGCGTGATGAGTTATGGCGACAATGGCGAATGCATTGGCGAACTGGTCGGCCAGCCCAACAAGGGCCTCGCCGCAATGTTCACGATGATGAACAATGCGCGCATCAATGTCGGCAACCAGGGCGTGCAGATCGGCGAGCGGGCGACCCAGCAGGCGCTGGCCTATGCCCGTGACCGCGTGCAGTCCGCCCGCGCTGGCTCGCCCGACAAGACCCCGGTGGCGATCATCGAGCACCCCGACGTGCGCCGCATGATCCTGCGCATGAAAGCGCTGACCGAAGGGGCACGTGCGCTGCTCTATTACTGCGCCGGGCAGGTCGATCGCGGCAATCTGGGGGATGAGGGCGCGCGGGCGCGCGCGGAGATCATCGTCCCCCTCATCAAGGCATGGGGCACTGATATCGGCGTCGAGGTGGCGGGCCTCGGCATCCAGATTCACGGCGGCATGGGCTTTGTCGAGGAAACCGGCGCGGCCCAGCACTGGCGCGATTCGCGCATCGCGCCGATCTATGAAGGCACCAATGGGATCCAAGCCGCCGATCTCGTCACCCGCAAGCTCGGGCTTGATGGTGGAGAGGCAATGGTGGCGCTGTTCGACACTATCGCCCGCGAAGCTGCTGACGAATTCGCCCTTTCTGCACTGGCCCGCGACTGTGCCAACGTCGCGCGGTGGATGCGCGATGATGCGAGCCTTGATGATCGCCTAGCCGGGAGCGTCCCGTTCTGCACGATGGCTGCGGTAACGGTAGCTGGTTGGCAGTTGATGAAACAGTTGAAAGCTGTTGGTGCCGGGGCTGCACCCGAACTCGCGGCTACGAAGCCTGTGACGGTGCGGTTCTTCCTCGATCGCATCGTGCCGGAGGCCGCCGGGCTGAAAGCCGGGGCCACGGCGGGTGCGGACCTGCTATACGCGCTCCCCGCCGCCGCGCTGGTCGGCTGAGATGGCGGAAGGGGGCGAAGCTCTGGAGCGGATTGCCGCTGCCCTTGAACGGCTCGCCCCACCGCCTTCACCGCCAACGGACTGGCTTACCCATCCCGCCTATATGTGGGACGGCACAGGGGCGCGAGCGGTGCCCGTGCTCGACGCGCTACCACTCATTGGCTTGCACGGGATCGAGGCCCAGAAAGTTGCGCTGCGCAACAATTGCGCCCGGCTGGCGAGCGGTGCGGCGGCGCATGATGTGTTGCTGTGGGGCGCACGAGGCATGGGCAAGTCGGCGCTGGTGCGCGCTGCCGTGGCCGATGTGCAGGCAGACAACCCCAAGGCGCTTGTCCTTGTGCAGCTTGCCCCTGACACTCTGTCCAGCTTTCCCGCCCTGATCACGCAGCTGGCACCGCAACCGCGCGCCTTCCTGCTCTTCATCGACGATCTCGGGTTCGCGGCAGACGGCCGGGCGGAGATGCTGGCGCTGCGCAGCCTGCTCGATGGTGGCATCGCCCCGCGCCCCGCCCATGTCCGAGTCGCTGTCACCGCCAACCGCCGCGCGATTGTCGAGCGGGAAGACACCTCCGGCGCGCTCCACGAGCGTGACGAGCGCGACGATGCACTGGCGCTCGCCGACCGCTTCGGGCTGACACTGGGGTTCCACCCGGCGGACAAGGACACCTACCTTGCGATCCTCGCGGGCTACCTTACGCCACTGGGACTTGGCTTTGATGCGGAGGAGGCAATGGCTTTTGCTCTCACCCGCGGCAATCGCTCTGGCCGAACCGCGCTGCAATTCGCGACCGAAGTCGCCGGGCGGGCGGGACTCGCGTTCTAATTGGCTTTCTGCCCAGCCTGCTTGCGCAGATAGTCCGCCTCGAAATCAGCGCGCGGATCGGTCAATTCGCGCGGAGGGAGTGAATTGCCCGCCAGCCGCGCGATCGCCTTGGCCGGTGCTGCCGAGGGCGAGTGCACCCGCCAGATGATCCCGGCCGTGTCATCAGACACAAGCAACGATCCGTCCGTCGCCCATTCGACCCAGGTCGGCCGGCCGCGCGTGGTCCCGTCCGCCTTGAGGAACCCGGTCAGAACCGGCTTGGGCTTGCCAACCGGATTGCCGCGATCATCAAAGTCGACAAACACCACGTCATAGCCCGACGGCGGCTTGCGGTTCCACGATCCATGCCGCGCGATAAAGGCTCCGCCGCTAAAACTGTTACCCATTCGGTCGCCTTCCTTGCTGAACACAAGGCCCAGCGCCGCAACGTGCGGCCCGAGCGCGAATTCAGGCTTGCGCACATATTCCATCAGGAAACGCGGCATCGGTGCCTCGACCCGGCGGTCGCGGTTGGTCCTGTAGTAGACCCATGGCCAGCCATACTGCGCGCCCACAGGCACGTTGGTCAGGTAATCGGGCACCAGGTCCGATCCCAGCATGTCGCGCTCATTCACGGTGGTCCACAGCTCGCCTGACCAGGGACTGAAATCGAGCCCGTTCGGGTTACGCAGGCCCGCGCAGAACTGGCGCTGGCGCTTGGCGACGAGATCATATTCCCAGATCATCGCGCGGCCCTTCTCGACCTCCATCCCGGCCTCACCGATATTGCTGACAGAGCCGACCGCGACATAAAGGCGCTGGCCATCAGGCGAGAGTTCGAGATTGCGCATCCAGTGCCCGCCGCCCGGAGGGAGATCCATCAACTTGCGCGGGCTACCGGAAACCTTGGCGCTGCCCAGTTCATAGGGGAAGGCCAGAACAGCATTGTGGTTGGCAACATAAAGCGTGCCATCCTTCCAGCTGAGTCCCGAAGGCGAATCGAGACCTGCTTCAAGAATCACCTGTCGCGTCTCGGCACTCCCATTGCCGTCGCTATCGCGGAGCAGAACAATCTGGTTCGCGGATTCGCCAGTCGCGCCCGCCGCGCTCAGGAGCTTGTCGGCGATCCATCCCTTGATGGCGTCCATGATCCCGCCGCCGGAATTCTCGACCTTCGGCGCACGGGTCAGGGCAACCAGCACATCACCATTGGGCAGTGCGAACAAGGTGCGAGGGTGATCGAGCCCCTCGGCAAAGCGCACCACCTCCAGCCCCTCAGCAGGCGTGGGTACCTCGCCCGCCTGCCAGCCCACCGGCTTGGCGATCTGCACCGTGGGGACGTTCTGCGGGTCCCCCTCCCGCAGAACCGGCTCGGTGCCTGTGACCTCCTCGACCGTGAGGTCGGCACTATCGCCGCGGGTCAGGAAAAAGAGGGCGATCCCCGCGATCACGATGGCGATGACGAGAGCGATTGCGATTTTCCGGAAAATAGCCATGTGGGCATGGATAAAGCCCGGCCGCGCTGGCGGCAACCGTCAACCTTTGGCGGCGAGCGATGAAAGGCCTCCCTGCGCGATGTATGATTTCAAACCCACCGAAGCGCTCGCGCCGCAAGACCTGTATCGGGACCTTATGGCCGCCGCCGAGGCGCTGACAGCAGATGAGCCGGATGCGGTTGCCAACATGGCAAACGTCGCTGCGCTCATGTGGGAGTTTCTGCCTGATCTGAACTGGGCTGGGTTCTATCGGTTGGCTCCTGCCAAGGCCGGTCCGACCCGAGAGCTGGTTCTGGGGCCTTTTGTCGGCCGACCGGCCTGCATCCGCATCCCGTTTGGCAAGGGCGTGTGCGGGGTGGCGGCGCAAAGCCGCAGCACGCAACGGGTTGAAGACGTTCACGCTTTCCCCGGCCATATCGCCTGCGATGCAGCGAGCCGGTCCGAACTGGTGGTGCCGGTGCTGCGTGATGGCGAAGTGGTGGCGGTGATCGATCTGGACAGCCCCAGTCCGGGGCGCTTCACTGCCGATGATGCCGCCGGGATCGAGGCGCTCGCCAAAATGCTCTCCGCCCGAATCTAGGATTTTCACCTGCGACCTTCCCGAAACGGGACAGCGCCGACAGCACCGCTTGGGCACAAGTGGTGTGCGGTGGTAAGCTTTTGCTAACCATCGGCCGAACCCGGCTGATTTGTGGGGAATTTGCCATGCCGAAGCTTTCGTCGACCCTCCCGCTCTTTGCCCTCGCGCTCGCCCTTCCCGCGGCGGCGCAGGCCCAGAACTATGCGGACCTGCCCCCGCTCGCGCCCATGGCCGAGACCGAATTGCGCAGTCTCCCGATGGACATGCGCAGGGCACCGGTCAAGGAGCAGTTCAACGAGACGGTGACGACCGTGAACGGCGTTGAGACGATCACCCGCACGCGCCGCATTGATGCCTCGCGCCCGGTTCCTGCCGGCCCCGGCATGGCGCACCACGGCCAAGGGTCTTACAACCAAGGATCGTACAATCATGGATCGCATGGCTATGGTGCACCTGCTGCATACGGCTATGCACCGGTAGTGTTCGAGCGCGAACAGTGGATCGACGAGTGCCGCCGCCGCACCCGCGGGCAGAACCGGGACAACACCGGCCTGATCATCGGCGGTCTGCTCGGAGCGATCGCGGGCGGCGTTGCTGGCTATGAAATTGCCGGGGCAGGTGACCGGTTGCTCGGAACGGTGGTCGGCGCTGGCGGCGGCGGGTTGATCGGCGGGCTGATCGGCAGCCTGTTCGGCGGAAACAAGCGCAAGAACCTCTATGATTGCGAGGCCGCGCTCGATTCCTACCTCTCGCAATACGGGGGGCCTGACGCGCGCGTTGCCAGTCGTCAGATTGGCTATCCTGCCTATGGCCACCAGAGCTATGGCTATGGCTATCCTCAGGCCTATTCCTATGGCTACAGCTACGCCCCGCCGCCGCAGATGGTGATGGTACCGGTGCGCAGCGAGGTGCAGCAGCAGGTGGTGGTGCGTGAAACCTCGCGCGAAGAGACCTACACGGTTCCGGGCGCGGCACGGGCGATCCCCCGTCCGTCGCCCAAAATGATCAAGACCGGTCGCCGCTGACCTTCGTTCCGACCAGAGCAAAAGGGGAGCCCGCTCGGCGCGGCTCCCCTTTTTGCGTCAGATCTCGCCGCCGGTCAGACGCTGGCACACCAGATCGAGTTGATCGAGCGTCGTGTAACGAATCGTGATGGTGCCCTTGCGCGGGTCAACCTCGGGCTTGATCCTGACGCTGAGACCGAGGAACTCCTCAAGGTGCTGCTGGACAGCCAGAATGTCAGCATTCTCAGTGGTTTGATACGGCACAGAGCGAGGGGTCGTGTCGTGCTTGATCGGCTTCCGAGTCAGCGTCTCGACATCCCGAACTGACAACCCTTCGGACACCGCAATCTCGGCGATCTGCAGCGCATCATCCCGCCCGACCAGCGCACGGGCATGGCCCATCGAGAGCTTGCCCTGCGCGATCAGATCAAGCACCCGATCAGGCAGTGTGATCAGTCGCATCATGTTGGCGACATGGCTGCGCGACTTTTCGACCATCCTGGCGATATCGACCTGGATCATCCCCTCCTGCTCCGAGAGACGGTGATAGGCGCGCGCTTCCTCGACCGGGTTCAGGTCTTCGCGCTGGAGGTTCTCGATCAACGCCAGCGCCATCACTTCACGATCACTAAGATCGCGGACCAAAGCCGGAATTTCGTGCAGCCGCGCCTTTTGGGCCGCCCGCCAGCGCCGTTCCCCGGCAACCAGCTGGTAGCCCGTGCCTTCGGGGTGCGGTCGGACGATGATCGGCTGGATCACACCCCTCGACGCAATCGACGCCGCAAGCTCCTCCAACGCAGCCTCGTCGAAAAACTTACGGGGGTTGCCAGGCAGAGGCTTGATCGCCGCCAGTGCCAGCATTCTGAGAGGCGAAGTTCCCGAAGGAGGTGCCTCGCCCAGAGCGTCTTCGCGCCGCACCAACGGCTCCTCGCGCCGGGTCTCGCCAAGCAGTGCGCCAAGGCCTCGACCGAGACGCCGGGGCTTGTCATCATTGCGCGTGTTCACCGCAACTTCAGTGGTTTGAGAGCCATTTTCGGTCATGCCGCCTGTCTTTCTACAGGGAATCGTCCAATCAACTCACGCGCCAGGGACATGTAGGCGCGGCTGCCGGTGCAATGCTGGTCGTAAATCAAGGCAGGGAGACCGTGGCTCGGCGCCTCGGACAGGCGGACGTTGCGCGGAATCACCGTCTCGAACACCAGCTTGCCGAG
Source organism: Sphingomonadales bacterium (assembly GCA_004292705.1). Classification (GTDB taxonomy): domain Bacteria; phylum Pseudomonadota; class Alphaproteobacteria; order Sphingomonadales; family Sphingomonadaceae; genus Erythrobacter. The sequence goes on from RDXA01000431.1 coordinate 6,397, forward strand.
GCAATCGCGCACATCGTCCGACACCTGATCGGTCAGGCGGTTGCGGCGATCATACATGGTCAGCGCCACCCCAATGATACTGAGGTCGGGATTGAAACGCTGCTGCACCTGGTCGACGGTTTGGAGCAATTGGCTCAATCCCTCCAGAGCGAAGAACTCGCATTGCAACGGCACCAGCAGCGTATCGGCGGCGCACAGCGCATTCAGCGTCAGCAAGCCCAGTGAGGGCGGGCAGTCGATAAAGCAGATATCGTGGCCAGTATGGTTCGTCAGAGCTTTGTCCAGCCGGTGGGTGCGCCCCTCAACCGCCACCAACTCCACTTCGGCACCAGAGAGATCTACAGTTGCCGGGATCAGGTCGAGCCTCGGTATACTGGTCGGCACGATCGCGCTGCCAAGCGCCACTTCATCGACCAGCAGATCATAGCTGGACACTTCTCGCGCCGCCGCGTGGATACCCAGACCGGTCGAAGCGTTGCCCTGTGGATCGAGGTCGATCAGCAAGGTGCGCCATCCCGTCGCAGCCATCGCCGTGGCAATATTGATCGCGGTGGTCGTCTTGCCCACTCCGCCCTTCTGATTGGCAATCGCGATGGTCAGCATGGCGTGTTCCCGTCCTACCCGAGCACAGATTCCCGTTGAATCTGCGCCTGTTCGCGTATCAGGCCTTCACGATGATCCCGGCCTCGGGATCGGTCAAGGAATGTTTCACGTGAAACATTGCCCGAATCGAAGGCTTCAATGTCTCCAACTCCTGCGCCGCCGAGCGCCCCTTGGGCAACACATAGGCGGTCTGCCTTGTGGAGAAGGGTGCGGATAGCTCCAGAAGCTTGGGGAGTGGGGCAAAGGCCCGTGCCGAAATGGCGCGGGCGGGGAACGGAGTGACGCGTTCGAGACGAAGGCCTTCAACCCGGCATTTCTTCAAATCGAGCGCGGCGATGGTGCGGTTGAGAAATTCCACACGGCGCGCACGGGATTCAACCAGCACCACCGGCATGTTGGGACATAAGGCCGCGATCACCAGCCCTGGAAAGCCGGGACCACTGCCGAGATCGAGCCACGGCCCGCTGGCATTCGGCCCCAATGTTTCACGTGAAACATTTTCGAGCAGCTGCGCCGAATCCGCAATATGGCGCTGCCAGATATGCGGCTCCGTCGCTTTGGCGATGAGGTTCTGGCGCTGGTTCTCCTCCAGCACCAGCGCGGCGAAGCTATCGAGACGTGCCATCCCCGAAGCGTCGGTCAAGCCTGCGAGATAGGCGCGCGCCTCTCCTTCCGTAGCGATCATGCCGCAAGTCTGCGCCGCGCATGGACAAGCAAAGCGGAAAGCGCCGCAGGTGTCACGCCCGGCACGCGTCCCGCCGCCGCCAGCGTCCCCGGTGCGGCCCTGGTCAGTCGCTCAACCATCTCGTTCGAGAGGCCGGGGACTTCGCAAAAAGGGAAGTCGGCCGAAAGCGGCAAGGCCTCACTCGCCCGCAAATCCCGCAATTCGGCGTCCTGCCGCGCCAGATAGGGCGCATAGGCCGCATCCTCGGCCATTTCCGCGGCGAGCATCGGGTCAAGCACGGTCACATCGGCCAGCCACGGTGCGAGGGCCTCAGGCGTTACTCCATCAAAGCGCAGCCACTCGGCCAGCGACTTCTCGCCGTGATCGCGGCGAACGGGAAGCCCGAGGTCAGCCAGCTCGCGGGCGTGAACCTTCTCCAAATGTTTCACGTGAAACATTTCGCG
>RDXA01000432.1 GCA_004292705.1 Sphingomonadales bacterium
TGACCGAGCACAACCTCAGCTTCTATCAGGCCTTGATGCAGGGCATGCGCGATGCCATTGCGGGCGGGCGCTTTGCCGACTTTGCCGCCACATTCCGGCGCGATTATCTTGGAAGTTCCGCTTGATGCCCAAATTGCCTGATGACTGCCAGACCATGGCCGAGGTGCGTGCGGGCGTCGATGCGCTGGACCGCGAGCTGGTCGCGCTGCTGGCTCGGCGCTTTGGTTACATGCGTGCGGCCGCCCGGATCAAGCCGAGCCGCGATGCGGTGCGCGATGAAGACCGCAAGGCCAGTGTGATCGCCGCCGCCGTCGCCGAGGCCGGGGCTCATGCCATCCCCGCCGATGTCATCGCCGATATCTGGGAGCGCCTCGTCGAAGGCTCGATTGCCTACGAATTCGGCGAGTGGGACCGCATCCGGGCTTGATCCGCCAACGGGTCTGACAACGAAAAAGGGCGGCCCCGCGAGGCCGCCCTTTTTGTATTTGCCATGGGTAACCCGATCAGCGCGAGTAGAATTCGACCACCAGGTTCGGTTCCATCGTTACCGGGTACGGCACTTCGTCGAGCTTCGGCACGCGGGTGAAGGTGATCTTGTCGGTGCCGTCGGGCATGACGTAGTCGGGGATGTCGCGCTCGGCGAGGCTCTGGGCTTCGATCACCAGCGCCATTTCCTTGGCCTTGCTGCCGAGGCTGATCACATCGCCGATGTTCACGCGGCGCGAGGCGATGTTGCACTTCTGGCCGTTCACATAGATGTGACCGTGGCTGACGATCTGGCGCGCGGCAAAGATCGTCGGCGCGAACTTGGCGCGGTAGACCACCATGTCGAGGCGCTGTTCGAGCAGGCCGATCAGGTTCTGGCTGGTATCGCCCTTCATGCGCGAGGCTTCGGCATAGGTGCGCTTGAACTGCTTTTCGGTGACGTCGCCGTAATAGCCCTTGAGCTTCTGCTTGGCGCGCAGCTGCAGGCCATAATCGCTCATCTTGCCCTTGCGGCGCTGACCATGCTGGCCGGGGCCGTAGGAACGCTTGTTCACCGGGGAATTGGGCCGACCCCAGATGTTTTCGCCCATCCGGCGGTCAAGCTTGTACTTGGCGCTCTTGCGCTTCGACATACGTCTTCCTTCAATGTGCTGCGCCGCCCCCATTGGGCAGCGATCAAACCCGGCATCGCTCCATCAGGACGGTATTCCTGATGCGGCCACTGCTTCACCGGGGTGCAGGGCCCATTTGCGAAGGCGCGCGCATAGCAGGATGACCACGAAGGTCAAGCGTGGCGCGCATGGTTGGTCAGTGTGTGCCGGTCAGAGCGGAACGTTGAGTCCGCGCCATTCCGCTTGGGTTCGGCAAACCCTCGACTTGCGGCGGCTCGACGGATCAGTCCGGACCGACCGGCACACGCGCTTGCTGTCCTCGGCAGTGACGTCCTTGGCCGTGCTGTCCTTGCTCGCCTCGCTTTGGGGTTCGGGCGAGGGGCTATCCGTGGTCGCAGCGGGAGGCACTGTCTGAATGTCGGAATGGGCGGCTGCCGCTACGGGCACAAGCAACAGGCTGCCGGCACAGGCCAGCACGAGACGACGAACGGGAATCATCAACAATCTCACTTGGTTGAAGAAGAGGGAAGCGCGGACGCTAATGGTAGTCTGGTCGCTGTCCAACGCCATTCGACGAACGACGTTATTCGATCCGGCCGCGCTCGATCGTGCTCAGGACGCCGCGCAGGGTGCGCACTTCAAGGTGGTTCCAGCCCGGCTTGGTCAGCAGCCCGCGCAAAGTGCGCCGGGTTGCTTCGGCGCGGGCTTCGGGACGGAAATAACCGCGCGGGGCAAGCAGCGCCTCGAAATGGGCGATCAGCCCATCCAGCTCCTCCTGCGGGGCAGGCGGCAGGGTGTCCTCAAGCGTGGGCTGCACCAGCACCGCCTCGCCGCCCGCGAGCTCGCGGCCAATCCGCGACCATTCATAGGCCACCAGGATCACCGCCTGCGCCAGATTGAGCGAGCCGAATTCGGGATTGATCGGGATCGTGAGGATATTGCGGGCGAGCGCGACGTCCTCGGTTTCGAGGCCTGAACGTTCGGGGCCAAAGATGATGGCATGGCGACCGGCCTGGGTGTGAACCAGCCGCCCGGCCTCGTCCGCGCCGATCACCGGCTTGGTGACCCCGCGCTTCCTTACCGTGGTCGCGTGGACATGAGCGCAGTCGGCAACCGCCTCGGCAGTGGTCTCGTAGACCTTTGCCTGTTCAAGCACCATGTCCGCGCCCGAGGCGGCGGGGCCGGCGGAGGGGTTGGGCCAGCCATCACGGGGGCCGACGAGACGCATCTCGGTCAGTCCGAAATTGAGCATGGCGCGCGCGGCCTTGCCGATATTCTCGCCCAGCTGCGGGCGCACCAGCACGATCACCGGCTTGTTGAGTTCCGTCATGTTCCGCTTATTCTTTCGCGGCTTGCTGCACGGTGCTCGCAAATTCTTCGAAGTCGCGGGCCTCGGAGAAATCGCGATAAACCGAGGCAAAGCGGATGTAGGCGACCGAATCGATCTGCCGCAGCCCTTCCATCACCAGCTCGCCGATACGCGATGAAGGCACCTCGGCCTCGCCCGAGGTTTCGACCTGGCGCTGGATGCCGGAAATCAGCTGGTCAAGCCGCTCCTGATCGATCCCGCGCTTGCGACTCGCCAGCGCGACCGACTGTTCGAGTTTGGACCGCTCGAAGGGCTCCCGCCGGTCCCCGCTTTTCACCACCACCACCTCGCGAAGCTGGACGCGCTCGAAGGTGGTGAAGCGCGCCCCGCAGGACGAGCACTGGCGTCGGCGCCGGATCGAGGCATTGTCCTCGGTCGGGCGGCTGTCCTTTACCTGGGTATCATCATGGGCGCAGAAGGGGCAGCGCATTCAGGGGGTTACTTCTTGATCCTCTGATACAGTGCGAAGCCTGCACCTACGGCAAGGCCGATCGGCCATGAGACGACAGGAAGGAGCGCCCCAGCTACCGCGCCAATAGCCGCGCCGGTCAGCACCGGCTTGCTCGACGGGTGATTGAGTCCCTCCTTGGCCATGCCCGAAATCTCGGTCTTGGCATCTTCGACCCAGTCGGGGGACTGGCGCGGTTCCTGATCGTTCATGGCGCGGTGGCGCTCCTTACATGCCGGGATAGACGGGGAAGGCGGCGCACAAGCCGCTGACCCGCTGGCGGACACTCTCTTCGATCTGCGCATCGCCCTCTGGGCCATTTTTCGATAGACCTTCAACCACTTCGGCGATGAGCTTGCCAATCGTGCGGAACTCTGCCGGGCCGAAGCCGCGCGTGGTGCCCGCGGGGGTGCCGAGGCGGATGCCGCTGGTGACAAAGGGTGAGCGGGTGTCGAAGGGGATGCCGTTCTTGTTGCAGGTGAGCCAAGCGCGGTCGAGGCCCTTTTCGGCGTCCTTGCCGGTGACGTCCTTGGCCGTCAGGTCAACCAGCATCGAATGGTTGTCGGTCCCGCCGCTGACGATGCGCAGACCGTGCTCTTCGAGGCTTGCCGCCAGTGCGCGGGCGTTCTCGACGATGCGGTGGGCGTAGTCACGGAACGACGGATCGAGCGCTTCCTTGAAGGCCACCGCCTTGGCCGCGACGATGTGCATCAGCGGGCCGCCCTGCAGGCCGGGGAACACCGCCATGTTCAAGGGCTTGGTGTACTTCTCGTCATTCCACAGGATGATGCCCGACCGGGGACCGCGCAGAGACTTGTGGGTGGTCGAGGTGACGATGTCGCAATGCGGGAAGGGTGAGGGGTGCGCACCGCCCGCAACGAGCCCGGAGATGTGGCTCATGTCGCACAGCAGAATCGCGCCGACCTCATCGGCGATGGCGCGAAAGGCGGGGAAATCCCACGTGCGCGAATAGGCCGTGCCGCCGCAGATGATGATCTTCGGCTTGTGCTCGCGCGCCTTGGCGGCGACCTCGTTCATGTCCACCGTTTCGGTATCGCGCGACACGCCATAGGAGACAGGATTGAACCACTTGCCGCTCATGTTGACCGGCGAACCGTGGGTAAGGTGCCCGCCCGAATTGAGGTCCAGCCCCATGAAGGTGTCGCCGGGGTTCAGCAGCGCAAGGAAAACGGCCTGGTTCATCTGCGAGCCGCTATTTGGCTGCACATTGGCAAAACTGCACCCGAACAACTGCTTGGCCCGCTCGATGGCGAGCGTCTCGACCACATCGGCATAGTCACAGCCGCCGTAATAGCGCTTGCCCGGATAGCCCTCGGCATACTTGTTGGTGAAAACGCTTCCGGCCGCTTCAAGCACGGCGCGGCTCGCGATGTTCTCCGACGCGATCAGCTCGATCTTGTCGCGCTGACGGGCGAGTTCCTTGCTCACCGCGGCCGCGATCTCGGGATCCGCGTGCGCGAGGTCATTGTGCCAGAAGCCGTCCATCGGAGAGGTGCGGGCGACGAATTCGAGGGGGGCGGTGCTCATTGATGCGTCTCGATATGATCGGGAGAGAAGGGCGGCTTGCCGAGCTTGCCGACCCTGCGCTGGTGACGCCCGGCCGGATCGCCGGCATCGGCGAATTCTGTATCAAGAAAAGTGGCAACGCAGGACTTCGCCATTTCGATCCCTACGAGACGCGCGCCCATTGCGATGCAATTGGCATCATTATGTTCGCGGGCGAGGGCGGCCGACAGAGGCTCGCTTACCAGAGCGCAGCGCACTTGCGGGTGGCGGTTGACGCTGATCGAGATGCCGATGCCGCTGCCGCACAGGGCGATCCCGTACTCGACCGTGCCCTCGGCAATGATTTCGGCCAGACGGTAACCGTAATCGGGATAATCGACGCTTTGGCCCGGAATGGGGCCAAGATCGGCAACCTCGTGCCCTTCCTCGACCAGCCATTCGGCAAGATCGGCCTTGAGCTCCACGGCGGCATGATCGGAGGCGATGGCGATGCGCATGGGAATGCCATAGTCGCTGGGGCGGAGATTCTCCACCCCCAGTCCGCGCCTTTTCGACCAGCGGCTTAACCGGCGAGGAAGGGAAATGTGCTAGGTGCCGGGAATGGTCCGTCCAGCGCCCCGTCTTTCAGCCGAGCAATGGCTTGCCCGCGTGTTTGCCGACGAGCGGCCGCGCCATTTTGGCTCGGGCTGGCTGAGCGGGGTGCTGGGCATCGTACTGGGTGTGCTGGCGCTGTTGGCCGTGCTGTGTTTGCACTTCCCGCAATATCTCACGCTACCCGAACTGCGCTCCCGCTATCCGCTGCAGTTGGTACGGCTTGCGATTGATCTGGGATTGCTTGCGGCGATGGGGCTGGCGGGGCTGTCGATGCTGCTGCGGCGCAAGAAGGCGCTGGGGGTGACAGGCCTCGCGCTGGCGGGCGCGGCCTTGGCGCTGGGCGCAGGGGGCGTGGATATCCCGCGGGGGCAGGCGAGCGCGGTCTATCTCGGGCTCGACTGGTTCGTGCTCGGCGTGCTGACCACGGCGGCGGTGTTCGTGCCGCTGGAGGGCGCTTTTCCGCTCCGGCGCGGCCAGAGCGCGTTCCGGCGGGGCTGGCTGACCGACACGCAGTATTTCTTCGCGAGCCACGTGCTGGCGCAGGTGATGAGTGTTGCCGTGCTCGCGCCCGCCGTGGCGCTCGGCGCGGTGCTGGCGGTGCCGCCTGCCCAAGCTGCCGTGCAAAGCCTGCCGCTGGTGGTGCAGTTTGGTCTGTGCGTGCTGGTCGCAGACCTCGCGCAGTATGGTGTGCACCGCGTGTTTCATGCGATGCCGCTGCTGTGGCGGTTCCACAAGGTGCACCATTCGGTCGAGGTGATGGATTGGCTTGCGGGGTCACGCTTGCACCTTGTCGATGTGATCGTAACGCGGGGGTTGGTGTTGCTGCCGCTCATAGTGCTCGGGTTCGATATGGCGGCGGTCTATGCCTATCTCGCGCTGGTGAGCATCCACGCGGTGTTCATCCACGCCAACTTTGCGCCCCGCTGGGCGTGGCTGGAACGCTGGATCGCTAGCCCGCGATTCCACCACTGGCACCACGGGGCCGAGGCCGAGGCCCGCGATGTCAATTTTGCGGTCCACCTGCCGATGATCGACCGCTGGTTCGGAACCTATCACATGCCCGAAGGCTGCTGGCCTTCTGCCTATGGCATTGCCGATGAACGCGCGCCCGATGGCTGGTTGCGGCAGTTTGTCTGGCCATTTTTGCGAAAAGCCGCAACGCGGCCTTAGGGACTTGCGGCCTATGTTGGGCGAATGAACCTGATCAAAATCGTTCTGACGCTAGGAGTGTGCCTTATGCTTGGCGCCTGTAATGCACAGGAAGACCGTTTCACGCCTGGGACCTGGGAGCTTGAGGCCTGGATGGGCGTGGAAGGGCAAAGCACAACGACGCCGCGCCAGAAGGATACGGCCAAGCTCTCCCCGCAGCTGGCGGAGCAAGACGCGCGGACCGTCATGTTCTCCGCGTTCTATGGCGGGGTGAAAAGCGGCGACGTGGCTTTTGAAAACGGGACGATTTCGGGCCATATCGATCAGCAGGCGGTCGCGCCATTCCCCGCGCATCAGCAGGCGGTGACAGGGACTTATAGCGCCGATCGTTTCGAGATGCGCATTGCCATGCCCGCCATCGGGGGCATGCAATCCTATCAATTCGTCACGGGACGGCTTGTGAAACCGGACTAGAGGTCAGGTAACAGCGCAAGGCTGCAACCTGACCGCTGCGTCGCGGGTTTACTGATCTAGGAACGAGCGCATCTTGCGGCTGCGGCTCGGATGCTTCAGCTTCCGCAGCGCCTTGGCCTCGATCTGCCGGATACGTTCGCGGGTCACCGAGAACTGCTGGCCGACTTCTTCCAAAGTATGATCAGTGTTCATCCCGATGCCGAAGCGCATCCGCAGCACGCGTTCCTCGCGCGGGGTAAGGGACGCCAGCACGCGGGTGACGGTTTCCTTGAGGTTCGCCTGAATCGCGGCATCCACAGGGATGATCGCGTTCTTGTCCTCGATGAAATCGCCGAGGTGGCTGTCTTCCTCGTCGCCGATGGGGGTTTCGAGGGAGATCGGCTCCTTGGCGATCTTCATCACCTTGCGCACTTTCTCAAGCGGCATGGAGAGGCGCTGCGCCATTTCCTCCGGGGTCGGCTCGCGGCCTTCCTCGTGGAGGAACTGGCGGCTCGTGCGCACCAGCTTGTTGATCGTTTCGATCATGTGCACCGGAATGCGGATGGTGCGGGCTTGGTCCGCGATCGAGCGGGTGATCGCCTGCCGGATCCACCACGTCGCGTAGGTGGAGAATTTGTAACCGCGGCGGTATTCGAACTTGTCGACCGCCTTCATCAACCCGATATTGCCTTCCTGAATAAGATCAAGGAATTGCAAGCCGCGGTTGGTGTATTTCTTGGCAATGGAAATCACGAGACGCAGGTTCGCCTCGACCATTTCCTTTTTGGCGATGCGCGCCTCGCGTTCGCCCTTCTGCACCATGTTGACGATGCGGCGGAACTCGGGGAGGCTCATGCCGGTCTGCGCAGCGATATCGGCGATTTCGGCGCGGATGCGCTCGATCGCGTCTTCCTCGCGCTCGGCGAAGGCGGCCCATTTCTTGTCCTTCTTGGCGCGTTCCTTGATCCAGGCGTCGTCCATCTCGTTGCCGACATAGGCGTTGAGGAAGTCGACGCGCTTGACCTTGTGGCGCTCGGCAAGGCGCAGCATCTGCCCGCCCAGCGTGGTCAGGCGGCGGTTGAAGGCGTAGAGATTGTCGACCAGAAATTCGATCTTGGTCGCGTGGAACTGCACGCTTTCGACCTCGGCGGTGAGGTCTTCACGCAGCTGTTCGTATTTCGCTTCCTTGCCAGCCGGGAAGGCATTGCCCACAGCCAGCGTATCGACCCGCTCGCCCTGAAGCTTCTCGAAGGCGTTGAACAGTGTGGTGATGCGGGCGAAGCGCTCCAGCGCCTCGGGCTTAAGCGCGGCCTCCATCTGGGCAAGGCTGAGGGTGTTGTCCTCCTCCTCTTCCTCTTCGCGCTTGGGGCGGCCTTCGCCGTCCTCGTCCTCATCGGCATCTGCTTCCGGCTCGTCCTCCACCTCGTCGTCCTCGCGGATCGTCGGCCCGGCGGTGGCTTCGGAGATTTCGCCGTC
>RDXA01000433.1 GCA_004292705.1 Sphingomonadales bacterium
CGCTTCGGCAACGCGCCATTCCGCTTCGACGCCCGCATGTTCGGCGGTCGCTTTCGCCAGCGCCAGTTCGGCAGCGCGGTGTGCACGCTCGCGGTCTTCGGCCCTTTCCGCCAGTGCGGGGCGGGCGGCTTCGGCACTGGTGACTGCCTCGCGGCTGGCATCAAGTTCCTGCGTCAGCCGAGCCAGAGCGTCGACTGCCGCACTGGTCAGCCGGTCGGCATCATCGCGGTCTTCCTCCAGCCGCCGCCGCTGACGGGTGAGGTCGGCGAGCCGGGCTTCGGCCGCGTCGAGTTTTTCGGCGAGCGCGGCCATGCGGTGCCCGTGAGCGCTGGCATCATCGCGCCGGTCGGCAAGTTCGTCGCGCGCTTCTGCCAGGGCCTGCGCGGCTTGGGCCTGTTCGGACTGAGCGACCTCGACCGCAGCCTGCGCTTGGGCAACCTGCGCGTTGGCGGCTTCCACCGCCGCGCGCGCAGCCTTGGCCGCCGCGGCCGCCTCGCGCCAGCGTGCGAAGAGCAAGCGCGCTTCGGCGGCCTGAATCTTGTGGGTCAGTTCGGTGTAGCGTTCCGCCTGCTTGGCCTGTCGCTTGAGGCTGGCGATCTGTGCGTCGAGCCCCGCCATCAGGTCTTCGAGCCGCGCCAGATTGGCCTCGGCCCCGCGCAGTTTGCTCTCGGCATCCCTGCGGCGCACATGCAGCCCGGCAATCCCGGCGGCTTCTTCCAGCATCGCGCGGCGTTCGGCAGGCCGCGCGGCGATGACCTGCGCGATCTTGCCCTGGCTGACCAGCGCGGGGCTGTGCGCGCCGGTGGCGGCGTCCGCGAAGGTCAGGGCAACGTCTTTCGCCCGCACGTCGCGGCCGTTGACGCGGTAAGCGCTGCCCGCGCCGCGCTCGATCCGGCGCATGACGACCAGTTCCTCGCCCTCATCGTCTTCAGCGTGGAGCACCACCTCGGCAAAATCACGGGGCGGCCGGGCCGCGGTGCCTGCGAAGATCACGTCCTCCATCCCGCCCGAGCGCATCGACTTGGCCGAGGTTTCCCCCATCACCCAGCGGATCGCTTCGAGCAGATTGGATTTGCCGCAGCCATTGGGGCCGACGACCCCGGTCAGCCCGGGCTCGATACGCAATTCCGCCGGCTCGACGAAGCTCTTGAACCCGCTGAGCTTGAGCCGGTGGATCTGCATCAGGCTGACGTTGCGCCCCTGCTGTGCCTCAGCGCGCGCCGGCGCGCTGGAGCTGCGGTTCGATCACTTCCCATGCCGTTCCTTCCACGCGCTTGCCGTTGAGGAAAAAGGTCGGAGTGCCGGTTACCTTGTCCTTGGCATTGTTGGCTTCGACCGTCTTGACCAAAGCTTCGATCTTGGCGGTGTCGGCGAGGCAGGCGCGACCCTGATCGGCCGAAAGCCCGCGTGCGGCAAAGAATTCGAGCAGGCCGGTCGCTTCAGCCATCGCCACGAACCGCTGATTGAGCGGGAGCGCGCCTGCTGCCTGCACCGCTTGCGGATTGCCCTGCAGGCCCGTGAAAACGGCCTCAAGGTTCTGCCATACTTCGTCCGAGAGAGGCTGGAACTGTTCCTTTGCGCCGCATTGGGTGAGGCCTGCGATCACCACGTCGAAGGGGTTCAGGAAGGTCTCGCGCTGTTCGAAGCTGACAACGCCGCTGGCGACATACTTGTTCTTGAGCGGCTCCTTGCCAGTCTTGGCAAAGTTGGCGCAGGCGCCACAGGTGTGCGAGGCATATTCGACCAGCTTCAGGGGCGCTTCGGGGTTGCCGAGAAGGTATCCGCCCTCAGGCGTGATCGTGACCGTGTTGACCCACTGTGTGCCCGCCGGTGCAGCGATCGCGGGGAGCGCCTCGCCCGATGGTGCAGCGCCATCGGGGCCGGCGGCGCCATCACAGGCGGCCAGCATCAGCGGCGCGAGCGCGATCAGGGGGAGCGAAAGCAGGCGGTTCACGGTCATCGGGGGCAATCCTCGAAATGCTGGGAGGGAAAGATAGAGCCTCATGCACCAGTGCGGCAAGCGCGCCCGGGGTGAGGGGCTGTGAACAATGTGAACAACTCGGTTCAGCCCGGAGCGCTGGAGCTTTCGGCCGGTGCGGCGGTAAACTTGGCCGAGAGTACCGGGTAAAGCCCCTCCCAGCTGAACACATCCTTTAGCAGCTTGCCGTCGAGCACGAAGCTCGGTGTGCCAGGCATGGCGAACTCGGCAAAATCGGATCTGGCATTCGCCAGCAGCGCCCGGGCGGCGGCGTCATTCGACACGCAGGCATCGAGCTCGGCTCGCGATTGTCCGCGGCGCGCCAGCAGCTCGGTCAGCCCTAGCGCGTTTGCGGCGTTCATGCGTCCGGCCTTGTCTCCGCGATCCCAGATCGCTTGCTGGGTCGACGGGGCCGCGCGCGCCTTTCCGAACCAGTCGGCCTGCGCCAGCATGAGCGCCTGATGGCGACCCTTGAACTCCGCCGGATCGCCGCACTGGGCCAGCAAGGTGACGGCCAGATCGAGGCCGTTGCGGATCACCGGGCGCACCTCGACACTCATCTTGCCCGGTTTCAGCAGGACAATCTCAAGCGCGGGTTCCCCGCGCGCAGCGAAGTCAGAGCAATGCGGGCAGGTGTAGCTGATGAATTCGATGAGCTTCGTTTCGGCCTTCGGATTGCCGATCAGATGGCCGCGCTGGGTGCGCGCGATGGTGCTCTGCCAATTGCCCGGATTGTCTGCGGGCGCAAAGGCGCTGCCGGGTCGCGAAAGGTCCTGCTGCTGCGCAATCGCCGGGCCGACCGATAGGGCCAGCACGGCCCCGGTCGCAGCGAGGATGAAGGGCTTGATCATGGCATGTCCTTGTCGTCAGGCGTCGTCGCTTCGCTGTTCGATAGGCTGCGGGCGAGCGATTCGAGCACGGTGCGCAATTCCGGGTCGCCGATATCGCGCAAGCTGTCGCCCAATTCCAGCGGGATCGGCTTTAGCGACGGAGGTGGCTTGGCCGGCCTGCCATCGGCGGGCGGGGTGACCGCACCCTGCCTGAGTTTGACCCGGCCAACGGCGCGATAGCCGAAGAAACGGTTCACCCGCTCGATAATCTCGGGGATCACCTGCTGGATCAGCGGGGCGTGGGCGGGGACCACCACCAATTCGAGGATGCCGTTGGCCTTCTCTCCCGGGGGAAAACGGATCGCCTCGGGGCTGCATACGCGGGCATGGTTGGGCCCGACAATCTCGGGCCAGCGCGTGACGACCGAGCTTTGCACAAAGCCGAAGCGGCGGAAGGCCGTGCGGCCGATTTCGGGCATCAGATCGCCGATGGCGCGCGCGCCTGCCCCGCGCGGGCGGGTGTAGGGCTTGATATTGCCCTTCTTGCCGGAGGTGGTCTTGTCGCTTTCCATATATGCGGCCGCCATGCCATAGGCGGCGCGTGACCGCCAGCATCTCCGCCCTGCTTCTGGACTGGTATGACCGGAATGCGCGCGATCTGCCGTGGCGCAACCCGCCGGGATGCGCGCTGCCGGACGATCCCGCGTGGCCTTACCGCGTGTGGCTGTCCGAGGTGATGCTCCAGCAGACGACCGTTGCAGCGGTGAAGCCGTACTTTGCCAAGTTTACTGCGACCTGGCCCACGGTGGAGGCCCTTGCTGCTGCGCCCGAGGACGCGGTGATGGCCGCCTGGGCGGGGTTGGGCTACTACTCGCGCGCCCGCAACCTCGTGAAATGTGCCCGCGCGGTGACCGTGTTGGGCGGCTTTCCGGCAAGGGAGGCGGAGCTGCGCCAGTTGCCCGGCTTGGGCGACTACACTGCCGCTGCCATTGCGGCCATTGCCTTCGGCCAGCGGGCAGTGGTCGTCGATGCCAATGTCGAGCGGGTGGTCGCGCGCTTGTTCGCGCTTGATGAACCGCTTCCGGCTGCGCGCAGGGCCATCCGCAATGCCGCCGATACCATTACCCCCGACATCCGCGCCGGGGACTTTGCGCAGGCCATGATGGATCTGGGCGCGCATGTCTGCACCAGTCGCGCCCCGCGCTGCCTGCTCTGCCCGCTGAGCGAGGCTTGCCTGGGTCGCAAGGCGGGTGAGCCCGAGCGCCTGCCGGTCAAGCCTGCCAGGAAGACGGTGCCCGAACGACGCGGCACGGCCTTCTGGATCACCCGGAATGGCGGGACTGAGGTATGGCTCGTGACCCGTCCCGCGTCAGGAATGCTGGGGGGGATGCGTGCCTTGCCCGATGATGGCTGGACCGCCCGCGCGGATGGTTCGGGCCAGACGCCTTTCGCCGGGGAATGGCGTAGCCTTGGCGCCGTGCGCCACGGCTTCACCCACGCGGCCCTGACCCTCGGGGTGCTGGCACTTGAAACCGCGAGCAATCCCGAAGGCGACGGAACCTGGTGGCCGGTGGCGGGGATTGGCGATGCTGGCCTTGCTACGCTCTTCGCCAAGGCGGCGCAGTTGGCGCTTGCCGCCGACTAGAATATCCCGCCACCCAGCGTCAGCCGCACGCCCGCAATCAGCAGCACCACAAGGCAGAAATTGCGCCCGCCCTCCTTGGAGGACAGCGCGCCGAGGATGATGCCGATCACGATCAGCGGCAGGGCGAGCCAGTTGGCCCAACCCAGCAGCGGAATCTGTGCGGGGATCACGATCACAAGGCTGACGAGGCCGACGATATAGGCAAGGATGTTGAGCATGTGTATTATCTAGGTAAGACACGCTGCGATTGCAAGCCAGCTACGCTCACCCGATTGACCCGTGTCGCAGCCTGCCGCAGACAGGGCACCGCACCCGCCACGGAGATTCTGCCCCCATGCCTCACCACAATCTTGCCCTGCCCGTCCTGTCGCGGCGCACGCTGTTCCGGCACTCTGCCCTGCTGGCAGGGGGCGCTGCACTGACCACGCTGCCGTTTGGCCGCGCGCTGTTGGCCCATGATGTCTCGCAGAACTGGCCCGCTGTTGCGGCCATGGCGAACAAGTATGTCTCGGCGCGCAAGCTCGCCAATCTGCTGCTCACTTTCGGCTGGGGACAGGAAGATCACGCCCATACTGTCGGGGGCGGCACCCTCTCGCTCGCCAAGCCCACCCCGGTGGACGAGAATTCGCTCTATCGCATCTATTCGATGTCGAAGCCGATCACCGGCATGGCGGTGATGATCCTGATCGACGAGGGCAAGCTCGGTCTCGATCAGCCCGTTCACGAGATCCTGCCGGCGTTCCGCAACATGCAGGTGCTGGTCAATCCGGAAGGGCCGCTCGAGGATACGGTCCCTGCAAACACGCCGATCACGATCCGCCAGCTGCTGACCCACACCGCGGGGCTGGGCTACCAGATCGTCAGCAAGGGGCCGCTCCAGCAGGCCTATAACGCGGCCGGGCTGGTCGGCGGACGGGTGAGCCGGATGCCGATTCCGGGTTTCCCGAATGTCACCCCTGCGCCGGGTCTGGCAGTATGGGCTGATCGGCTGGCCGAGCTGCCGCTGATGTATCAACCGGCCACGAAGTGGAGCTATTCCTGCTCGATCGACCTGCTTGGCCGGGTGATCGAGGTTGCCAGCGGGATGGAATTTGAAGCTTTCCTCAAGGCCCGCATCTTTGATCCCTGCGGCATGACCAGCACATGGATGCAAGTGCCCCAGAGCGAGGCGCATCGCCTGACCGACAATTACGGCATTCTGGCTGGCAATGCCTTCCCCCTCGATCCGGGCGTCAACTCGATCTATCTTGATGCGCCCGAAGTTCCGGCGGGCGGTGGCGGGTTGGTCTCAAGCCCGCGCGACTATGACCGTTTCCAGCGGATGCTGCTGGGTTACGGGACGCTCGACGGGAAGTTCGTGATGAGCGAAAACGCGGTGCGGGTCGGCACGTCCAACCTTGTCCCGGCCACTGTCGACCTCAAGGGCAGCTGGATCGAGGGCGAGGGCCACGGCGCCGGAGGCCGGGCGAAGGGTTCGACCTTCGGTTGGGGCGGCGCGGCCGGGACGCTTGCGGCGATCGACTTTGATCTCGGCCTGCGCACGGCCTTGTGGACCCAGTACATGCCATCCGAAGCCTATCCGATCCGGGAAGAGTTTCTTGCCGCGATGGAGGCCGATCTTTCAGCCCTGCGCGCGAAAAAGCTGGCCGCGTGATGCACGCACCCGCCATCCCGCCCGCGCCGCTGATGGCCTTTGCGGGCTCTCCGCTCGACCGGGCCGATCACATCCGCGTCGATGATGAGGCTCTGGCGGGTCTGCTCAACTGGCGCGCGAAGGTGTTGCTGCTCGATGGCTTGCTGCCGGGCGTGGACGAGATGGGCGGGCTTGTATGGGGCTCGCTGGCTGATGTGGCGGAAGATGCCGAGCTGGTGTTTCTCGGCATGATGGATGGCAAGGCGCATTTTGCGCCAGTGCCGGGTGAGGGCGCGGACGGCCCTGCCTATGCCATGCCGCGGGCATGGCAGCTGATGACCCAGCTTTCTCCGCCTGATCTTGCGATCTATGGCGGGGCGCGCAGTCTGGTCGATTGGCATGCTCGCCACCGGTTCTGCGCACGCTGCGGCGGCGCGACCAAGCTGGTGAAGGGTGGCTGGCAGCGGCACTGTGATACCTGCGGCGCGGACCACTTCCCGCGCACCGATCCGGTCACGATCATGCTGGTGGAGCATGAGGATAAGCTGTTGCTCGGCCGCCAGCCCCGCTTTCCGCCGAAGATGTATTCCGCGCTCGCCGGCTTCGTCGAACCGGGCGAGACCATCGAGGAAGCCGTGGCGCGTGAAATCCACGAGGAGGCGGGCGTGCGGGTGCGCGACGTCAAATACATCGCCAGCCAGCCCTGGCCGTTCCCGAGCCAGCTGATGATCGGCTGCACGAGCGTGGCAGATGATCCGACGCTCACCATCGACACCACGGAGCTTGAGGACGCGCGCTGGTTCACCCGCGAGGAGCTGCTGGCGGCGCGCGCGGCTGGCGAGGCAGGCACTGACCTGCTCTATTTTCCGCGCCCCTTTGCGATCGCGCACCATCTGGTGACGTGGTGGCTCGACCGGTGACCCAGCAGCTGACCATCGACATCTATTCGGATGTCATGTGCCCGTGGTGCCTGATTGGCTATGGCCAGCTCACCAGGGCGCTCGAACAGCTTGAAGGCGAAATCGCGGCGGAAATCCGTTGGCGGCCGTTCGAGCTGAACCCGCAGATGCCGCCCGAGGGCGAGGAACAGGAAGCGCATCTCCAACGCAAGTATCGCCGTTCAGCGGAAGAGGGGGCAGGCCTTCGCGCGCAGATGAAGGCGATTGCGGATGGGGCCGGTGTTTCGCTGTCGTACGAAGGCGACGGCGAAGCGCCACCTGCCATGATGTGGAACACCCGCGATTGCCACAAGCTGCTGGCCTTCGCCCTCGAACAGGCGGGGCCGCAGGTTCAGACTGCGCTGAAACTGGCGCTGTTCCGGGCGCACTTCAACGAACGCAAAACGCTGGGGGACCGCGATGTGCTGCTGGATATTGCGGCGTCGGTGGGACTCCACCGCGAAGCAGCCAAGTCCGCGCTCGACGATCCCGATCTCGAAGCCCGTGTGCTGGCCGAAGAGGCACAGGCGTGGGACATGAATATCTCGGGTGTTCCGGCCATGATTGTGGAAGGCAAGTTTCTCATCCCCGGCGCGCAGGCGCCCGAGGTTTACGTCAACGCCCTGCGCCGCGTGGCGGAAAAGACCCGCGCTGCGGCGGGGTAAGGCGGCAAAGCCGGATCTTTTCCAACCCGTCACCCGGATACAAGCTCAGCATGGTAAGGTGCGGCGACTAAACCAGTCCCAGCCGTTCCAGCTTCATCGCCAGCTTGCCGGGGAGCGCGTCACCGATATCCTCGCCCTCGGCCACATCCTTCGGGGCCTTGTCGTCGGTGAGATAACGCCAGCCCTGATGCGCGCGTTTGGGCTGCTGATGGACGCGGACAAGGCGCGGCTCCAGCACGATGTCCCAGCGCCCGTCTTCAGTTTTCTCGAAGCCGAGGATCAAGGACCGCGCCACGATCGCGTGGTTGATGATCCAGTAGAGCGAGCCGCCGACGCACTCCTCGTGCCGCGTCGGGCGGTTGCGGGTGGTCAGCGCGATGGCGCTGCG
>RDXA01000249.1 GCA_004292705.1 Sphingomonadales bacterium
GTCGACACCACGATCTTCGCCGCTGCCGTGGCGACGCAGGTCAAGCGCATCAAGCTGCTGTGGGCGACCCGCATGGGCGAGGACTGGCCGCCGCAGCTGGCGCGCCGGATCGCCACGCTCGACCGCATCCTCGGGCCCAATGCGAGCGGCACTGGGGGACGCCTCAACGTCAACATCATCTCCTCGGACATGCCGGGCGAAAAGATCGAAAGCGGCCCGCGCTATCGCCGCGGCACCGAGATCATGAAGATCGTCCGCACGCTCCTGAACGGCGAGCACCTCGATTTCGATGGCGAGTTCTACCAGCTCAAGCTCGATCCGCCGCGCATCACCACCCTCAGCGGCAAGTGCCCGCCCTTCTACTTCGGCGGGCTCAGCCACGAAGCGCGCGAGTGTGCGGCCGAGGCGGCGGATGTCTACCTGATGTGGCCCGACACCATGGACAAGGTCCGCGAGAACATTGCCGACCTCAAGGCTCGCGCCGCCAACTATGGCCGCACGCTGAAATTCGGTTACCGCGTCCACGTGATCGTGCGCGAGACGGAAGACGAAGCCCGCCACTATGCCGACCGTCTGCTGTCCAAGCTGGATGACGAAACCGGCCGCGCGATCCGCGAAAAGAGCCTCGATGCCAAGAACTACGGCGTCCAGCGCCAGCAGGAACTGCGCGGCGCGGCCGATGGCGATGGTTTCGTCGAGGAGAACCTGTGGACCGGCATCGGCCGGGCGCGTTCGGGCTGCGGGGCGGCGATCGTCGGCACGCCCGACCAGGTGCTCGCCAAGCTGCGCGCCTATCAGGCCGAGGGGATCGAGGCCTTCATCCTGTCAGGCTACCCCCATGCGCAAGAGGCCGATCTGTTCGCCCGCCACGTGCTGCCGCATATCCAGCATGGGCCGCTGGTGATGTGAGGACAACGGGCAGGGAATCACCCGGCGATTCCCGCCCCCGTTGGCCGGTCATTGTGCTATCATCGGTGGGTCATCGCTGTTCCACATGGAACATGACGCTACTGCACCGCCGCTTCGCGGCAAGCGATCACAATTGCCTCTTTTCCGCGTCCGCAGGGCGTGACAAAGCGTATCGCAAACACAGAACCCTCAGGTGGAGAGACCTTGCCATGAACCTCGAATTCACCCCCGAAGAACAGGCCTTCCGCGACGAAGTCCGCGCCTTCATCGCCGAGAACTATCCCAAGCACCTCGCCGATTTCGGCATGCGCGAGGACATGGAGCGCGAGGATTTCCTCGCCTGGCATAAGGTGCTGGGCAAGAAAGGCTGGTCGGTCCCGGCATGGCCGGTCGAGTATGGAGGCACCGGCTGGACGCCGACTCAGCGTTACATCTGGTCGGAAGAAAACGCCCGTGCCAGCACCGTGATGCCGCTGCCCTTCGGCGTCTCGATGGTCGGCCCGGTGATCTACACCTTCGGCAACGAAGAGCAGAAGGCCAAGCACTTGCCCGGCATCCGCAGCGGCGAAGTGTGGTGGTGCCAGGGCTATTCGGAACCGGGCGCAGGCTCTGACCTTGCGAGCCTCAAGACCACTGCCGTGCGTGATGGCGATCACTACGTGATCAACGGCCAGAAGACCTGGACGACGCTCGCCCAGCACGCCGATTGGGGCTTCTTCCTGTGCCGCACCGATCCCACCGCCAAGGCGCAGGAAGGCATCAGCTTCATC
>RDXA01000250.1 GCA_004292705.1 Sphingomonadales bacterium
AACTGAGCCGCCCGAGCTTATGCGAGGAAAACCGGAGCGAAACTGAACGAGCAAAGCGAGGCCAACCGGACTGATGTCCGCCGCCCGGCGCTTCAGAGTCACATCAGGACGGTATCACCGTCGAGGCCGACTGCCCGTCGCCTTCCGGCGCGGCGATGATGTCGCGGGTGACGCGGCCCTTGGCAACCGTGTTGGTGCCGGTGTCGCCAACCTGCGAACGGATGCTCGGGTCGGCCCGGCCAGCGCGGTCAATCACGCTCGCTTCGACCCGGCTGCGCGGGGCTGGGCCGCCGAACAGGGCATCCAGTGCCTGCTCTGAAGCGGTGCCTTCCGCCGGGCGCGGCGCGCCCGGAGCGGGCGGGGTGAGGGTGAAATCGGGCGGCACTACCAGCGGGGCCTGGCGCTGCACGGCGAACTCGTCGGGCCGGGCGCGATCAAAAACCCCGCCGCCGCCGCCACAGGCCATCAGCATCGCCGAAGCACCGGCCAGCATGATGAGGGGTGCAAACTTACGCATCTTGTCGCTCTCCACGGGGCGCATCCTTGGTTTGGGTCTCGTCCTTGTCGCGCACCAGCAGGCTGCGGGCAAGGATAATGACGACGCCGATGGTGATTGCGGCATCGGCGATGTTGAAAATCAGGAAGGGGCGGAAGTCCCCCAGGTGGAAATCGGCATAGTCGATGACATAGCCAAGGTCATAGCGGTCACGGATATTGCCCAGCGCCCCGCCGAGGATCAGCGCGAGGCCCGCAATGTCAGCCAACGCCTTTTCGCGCATCATCCACACCAGCACAACCAGCGCAATACCTGCGGTCATCGCCACCAGAAGCCACCGTGTCTCCATGTCATGGGCCTGGAACATCCCCAGCGAGATGCCCCGGTTTTCCATGTAGGTAAGATCAAAGAACGGCAGCAGGTCGATATGCAGGACCCGGCGCAAATCCAGTGGCCCGATGACGTAGAGCTTCACCATCTGGTCGAGCACAGCGACAATGGCGGCGATGGCGAGTCCGATCAGACGATTGCGGGTGAACAGGCCGGTCATGCTGCTGCATCCAGCTGCACGACCACCTCATCGCAGCGCCCGCACAGCGCACCATCCTCTGCCACGTCGGGCAGATGCCGCCAGCAGCGGGAGCACTTGTGGTGCGCGGTCTTGGTCACGGTCACGGTCTCGCCCTGCCCGCGGGTGACTGTCGCGGTGATGAACAGCTCGGCAAGCGCTGCATCGCTGATGCCATCGGGCACGGCGTCCGCAGGCACTGCCACATCGGCTTCAAGGCTCGACCGGATGGTCTTGTCGCGCCGCAGCGGTTCGATCGCTTCGTTGACCTGATCCCGCAGCGTCCGCAGCGCCTGCCACCGGGCGTGATCGACCACCACGCCGGGAACGCTCGGCCATTCCAGCAGGTGCACGCTGCCGCCCTGTTCGCCATCGGCGGGATAGCGGCTCATCCACACCTCTTCCGCCGTGAACACCAGCACCGGCGCGGCATAGCGCACCAGCGCGTGGAACAGCAGATCGAGCACGGTGCGATAGGCGTTGCGCGTGGTCGAGTCCGGCCCGTCGCAATAAAGCACATCCTTGCGGATATCGAAGAAGAAGGCCGAGAGGTCTTCGTTGCAGAAATCCACCAGCAACCGGGTGTAGAGGTTGAAGTCGTAGG
>RDXA01000251.1 GCA_004292705.1 Sphingomonadales bacterium
GGCTGGCTCGACACGCTGGCCGATAGCGCCTCCGATCTGGTCGCGGCGATGGACCCGACCGAGATGAAGCTGGCCGTCAAGGCGGCGGCGAAGGACGCGGGCAAGCCGATGGACCCCAAGGCGGTCGAGAAGGCTGCGGCGCTCTCCATCGCGGCGATGACGCTGGTGCGGCTCTACCGTGTGCGCGGGCCTATGGCCGCCCAGCTCGATCCGCTTGGCCTCGTTGACCGGACCGGCCCTGCCGACCTCACCCTCGAGTGGCACGGGCTTGCGGGCAAGGAGAACGAGGACGTCTATGTCGGCGGCGTGCTCGGCATGGAGTGGACCACGGTGGGCAAGCTCCACCAGCGCCTGCGCGAAGTGTATTGCGGCAAGGTCGGCCTTGAATACATGCACATCGCCGACACCGAGGAACGCCGCTTCCTCCAGGACAAGTTCGAAAGCCCGGGGGAGACGATCCAGTTCACCCCCGAAGGCAAGAAGGCAATCCTCGCCGCGGTGCTGCGCGGGGAAGGCTACGAGGAATTCCTCGCCAAGAA
Organism: Sphingomonadales bacterium; assembly: GCA_004292705.1. Lineage (GTDB taxonomy): Bacteria > Pseudomonadota > Alphaproteobacteria > Sphingomonadales > Sphingomonadaceae > Erythrobacter. The sequence goes on from RDXA01000251.1 coordinate 540, forward strand.
GTACGTCGGCACCAAGCGGTTTGGTCTGGATGGCGGCGAGGCGATGATCCCGGCGCTGGAAGCCGTGATCAAGCACGGCGGCAGCGCGGGCGTGCGCGAGATCATCTACGGCATGGCCCACCGCGGCCGCCTCAACGTGCTCGCCAATGTGATGGCCAAGCCTTACCGCGTGATCTTCCACGAATTCTCGGGCGGCTCGGCCAACCCTGATGATGTCGGCGGTTCGGGCGATGTGAAGTATCACCTCGGCACCTCGACCGACCGCGAGTTCGACGGGATCAGCGTGCACATGAGCCTTGTGCCCAACCCCTCGCACCTTGAAGCGGTTAACCCCGTGGTGCTGGGCAAGGCGCGCGCGCAGCAGGCCATCCGCGATGATCTCGCGAAGAAGGCGCAGGTGCTGCCCGTGCTGATCCACGGCGATGCGGCCTTTGCGGGTCAGGGCGTGGTGTGGGAGAGCCTCTCGCATTCGGGCGTGCCGGGCTACGACACCGGCGGCTGCATCCACTTCATCATCAACAACCAGATCGGTTTTACCACTTCGCCCAAGTTCGCGCGTTCCTCGCCCTATCCGAGCGACGTGGCCAAGGGCGTCATGGCGCCGATCCTCCACGTCAATGGCGATGATCCGGAAGCGGTGACCTTCGCCTGCAAACTCGCGGTCGAATATCGCCAGACCTTCCACCGCGATGTCGTGATCGACATGTGGTGCTACCGCCGCTTCGGGCACAACGAAGGCGATGAGCCCAAGTTCACCCAGCCATTGATGTACGACAAGATCCGCGCGCACCCCAAGGTCAGCGTCAGCTACGAAGCGCGGCTGGTGCGCGAGGGCGTGGTCGAACCCGGCACCCGCGAAACAATCGCCGCAGAATTTACCGCGCTGCTCGAAGAGGAATTCGAAGCGGGCAAGAGCTACAAGGCGAACGAGGCCGACTGGTTCGGCGGGCGCTGGAGCGGGCTCTCCAAGCCTGCTGACCCTGAAACCGCGCGCCGCAGCGTCGAAACCGCGATCGAACCCAAGACCTTCGACGCGCTCGGCCGGGTGCTGACCGAGGTCCCCGCCGATCTCGATGTCCACAAGACCTTGGACCGCGTGCTCGCCGCCAAGCGCGAGATGTTTGCCACC
>RDXA01000434.1 GCA_004292705.1 Sphingomonadales bacterium
CTCTCCATCGCTGTGGGGGGAACCTCGGGCAAGTCCACCGTCACAGGCATGATCGCCTGGATCCTCACCGAGGCCGGGCGCGATCCGACGGTGATGAACGGCGCGGTGATGAAGAACTTCATTTCCGCCGCCAATCCCTTCGCCAGTGCCCGGGTCGGCGCGAGCGCGCTGTTCGTCAGCGAAGTGGACGAAAGCGACGGATCGATTGCGCTCTATCGACCGACGATCGCCGTGCTGTTGAATGTCAGCCTTGATCACAAGAGCATCGAGGAATTGCGGATCCTGTTCGGTGACTATGTTACCGCCGCCAGCACGGCGGTGATCAATCTCGACAGCCCCGAAGCGGCCAATCTGGTGCCGCAGGCCAAGAGTGCGGTCACCTATGGTATCAAAACGCCGCATGCGGACATCACCATCGTGCCGGCGTCAGTCCAGCAAAACGAACGCGGCATCCGGGCAACGGTGATCGACAATCGCCAGGGAGAGGAGTTTCTGCTGGTCCTGCCCATGCCGGGACTGCACAATCTGTCCAACGCCCTTGCAGCCATCGCGGCGGCAAGTGCAGCGGGAATCGCAGTAGGACAAGCCGCCCACGCACTGCACAGTTTCGCGGGGCTGGCACGGCGTTTTGACGTTATCGGCACCTCACCATCCGGCATCACGGTGATCGATGACTTCGGTCACAATCCCGAAAAATGCGCCGCGACCTTGCGCACTCTGAAAGCGATCCCCGGCCGGGTGATCGCTTTCTTTCAACCCCACGGCTACGGACCATTGCGTCAGATGGGGGCAGAACTTGCCCAGACCTTCGCGCAGGAGCTGGGGCCAGACGATCTCACAATCCTGTGCGATCCGGTCTATTTCGGCGGCACTGTGGATCGCAGCGAGGGAAGCGAGCGGATCGTCAGCCTGATCAATGCGGCGGGCGGTCATGCCGAGCACATCCCGGCACGCCACGACTGCGGTGATCGGATCGTCGCATTGGCGCGCCCGGGCGACCGGATCGCGGTGATGGGCGCGCGTGATGATACCTTGACGGAGTTCGCGCGATCTCTCCTCGCCCGCCTGCCTTGAGTCTGTACTCACGCGCCGCACGCCATGCCTGGCGGATGCTGGGCGTGCTGACAGTGGCGGTGCTGCTGGTCGTGGCAGTCGACCGGACATTCGGTCATTCGAGCCTCGCCTTTGCCGCCGCAATCATTCTGCTGCTGATCGCCAATGCACCAATGCTGCGCTTCAACTGCGGGCGTTGCGGCAAGAACGCCTTCTTTCGCGGAGTGGTGGTGGTGCCTTGGCCCAACCGTATCTGCACCCGCTGCGGGCTCGATCTGGCCGCCGACCATTCCCAAAAGCGCTGATGGCTGAGGGGCCTCGTGCAAGCTAGCCTTCACCCCATGCACCCCCGCGACTTCTCCCTCGATACGCTGCTGGCCAACTGCGCCGCACGCCATGCGCACCGTCTTGCCACCGTCGACGGCTCCCAGCGCCTGACATGGGGCGAGCTCGACGCCCGCGTCACCAATCTCGCCCGTTGGATGCTAACGCGCGGCATCGCGCCGGGAGACCGCATCGCGCTGCTGCTGACCGACGGAGCGCCTTTCCTCACGATCCTGCTGGCAGCGGGCCGGATCGGCGCGATCGCGGTGCTGCTCAACTGGCGGCTCGCGCCTGCCGAGCTCGCCTGGATCTGCGGCAATGCCGAGCCTGCGATGACCTTCGTCAACCCACGATTTTCCTCGCTTTTACATGGGGTTGAAGCGGGCGAGGTGCAACAAGTTGATGAAACACACGCGGGAGACGGGTTTTTCGAAGAGGCTGTAGGAACCACCCTCGGGCCGATCCAACATCCTTATGATTTCGGCATCAACCTGGCCCCCGATCGCCCGCTCTACATGATGTACACCAGCGGCACGACGGGTAAGCCCAAGGGCTGCCTTCAGGCGGGGAGCGCGGTTGCGGCCAGCGCATTGGGCTTCGCGCAGCACCGGCGCTTTACGGCCGACGAAGTGCTGCTTTCGGTCAATCCGCTGTTCCACGTGGTCGGCATGCAGCAGGTCGCCGCGATGCTCGCCTGCGGGGGGACGAGCGTGTTCGCGGGGCGGGATGACGATAATGCCGCGATCCTAGATCTCCTTCACCGCGAGGGCTGTACCACCACCAGCGCCTTCCCGACGATCTGCTTTCCGTGGCAGGGCATGGAGCCCATCCGCGACGGCGTGATGCCGCTCACCAATTACACCGGCGGGGCGGGTATGGGCCGCCCGCAAATGTATGAATTCATCGAACGCGAGTGGGACGCCCGCGTGGTCGGCGGTTACGGCCAGACCGAGATCTGCGGCTTTGCGACCTTCATCGACTACGCGCAAATGCTCGAAGCCCCGCGCTCGATCGGCTGGACGTTGCCGCATGTGACGATGACGGTGCTCGACCTCGAGGGAAACCACCTGCCTCCCGGCGAGGAGGGCGAGCTGTGTCTGCGCGGCCCCTCGGTGATGCTCGGCTACTGGCGCAACGCGGAGGCGAGCGAGGCGGCGCTCGGCCACGGCTGGCTGCGCACCGGCGACCTTGGCACGATGGACGAGCGCGGGCGCGGATACCTGCTGGGCCGCGCCAAGGAGCTGATCAAGACCGGCGGCGAAAACGTCTACCCCGCCGAAGTCGACGCGGTCTTTGCCGCCATGCCCGAAGTGGCCGACGCGGGCTGCTGCGGCGTACCCGACAAGCAATGGGGCGAGGCGGTGAAGGCCTTCGTGGTGCTCAAGCCGGGGAAGAGCCTCTCACGCGAAGAGATCACCGCGCGCTTCAAAGGCCAGATCGCGGGCTACAAGCGCCCGCGCTACATCGAATTCGTCGACAGCCTGCCGCGCGACCCGATCGGCAAGCTGCTCAGGCGCGAGCTTTCGGCGAGGCCGGTGACGCCCGAGCAAGCGGCTTGAGGCTGCCAAAATGGCATGATATCACATTGAACAATCGCTATGGGTTTCTGGGGGATATGATGGCGCGAAACGTACTTACGGTGCCAATTTTGGGCGCATTGCTGTCCGGATGCGCAACTGCGAGCTTTTCGCCTCCAAGCGTCAATCTCGAGAACGAAACCACTGTCCGCGGAAGTAATTACAGCTTCGGTCAACGCTGTATGCCTGCTGAACGCAAAGTAGCAAACGCTCTCGTGCCGATCACCGAGACGGCTGCTGGGGCTGAGGCCCTCGTAAACAACTTCATTTATATGTATCGGTGCCGCGCGCACAGTGCGGCCAATGGCAGGCAGGCCTTCGAATTACCTGCATTGCTTACCGGTCTCGGAACGGCAACAGCCATGGCTTTTGGTGCACCGCCAGAGGTGGCGATTGCCGGTGGGGCTGCCACAGCGGGACTTAACGCGGGCAAGAACTACTATGACCCAAAGCTGAAGGCGGCGATCTATGACAATGCGCTCGACGCAGTCATTTGCATCAAGATTGAGGCTAACAGCCTGGATCCAAAATCATTAGCTGCGATCAGCTCACTTCAAACAGGCGGAGCTGAAGGAAGGAAGTTAATCGGTGATGGTATCACATTAACTGCTGACAAGCGCTTCTTCTCGTTGGTGCAAGCCAATCTGTTTTCAGTAGAAAGGGTATTGGCTCAACGCCTCAGCAATGTCGGCTCTTTCGATCCCGCGGGGGTAATCGCAGAGATCAAGACGCTAACCGAAGAAACGCGACAAAGGTCTGAAAGCTCGGGAGCTACGGCACAAAACGAGGCCAATTCGCTCGTTGTTGATGGTTCGAAGTTAAGCGCGTCGGATGATGCTAAAGCAGCGGCAACGGTCAGCGACAGGACAAAGATCGCTCAAACGATCGTACAGCTCGATACGCTGCAATCAAGACTGCAACAGTGTGTGGTCAGAGCAAAAATCTGACAACCCATCAAACTAGACCGCAGATTTAGCTGAACAATCTTGCCCTGGAGAGTTCATGATGCCCTGACTTCCAACCTGCCCGCTTCCTCGCGCGCAAAGGCCCGCTGGTATCCTTCCCTCGCGGTCAAACTTGCACGGTATTGCTTGAGGCTCTCCGGCACGCCCTCGTCCAGCCCCACGCTCTCGGCCAATATCAGTGCATAGCCGACGCAAATGTCCGCCACCGTAAACCGGTCCGCGCACAGATATTCGCGGCCTTCCAGGCGCTCCTCCACCTTGATGAGCCGCTTGTGGAACCACTTCGCATAGGCGTGGCCTGCCTCCTGCAATCCCTTGTCCTTCTCGAACAGGCAGAAGCGCATGTAGACCGTCTGCGGGAAGGTGATCGTCGCGTCGGCGTGGTAGGTAAAGTCGCAGTATTCCCCGTAGTCGCGCTCCCCGGGAGCGACCGCTAGGGCAGTGTAGCCAGACCGCGTCGCAAGGTAATGCGCGATGGCGCAACTCTCCGTCATCCGGGTCTCGCCGTCGACCAGCATCGGCACCGTGCCGAGCGGGTTCTGCTTCATATATTCAGGCGCAAGGTAGCGCGGCGGAAAGGGGAGGATGCGAAGGTCGATATCGACCCCGGCTTCCTCCGCCGCCCAGGTCGCGCGCAGGCCGCGTGACCGGGCGCAGGTGTAAAGGACAGGTCTGGTCATGCGACCGGGACTTAATGCCCCTCGCCCGCGCCCACACCCAGCACTTTGTGCAGGACAAAGGCGATCACTCCGCCCAGCATCAGCCCGAGCACGGCCGAGAGGCCGGCATAGGTCAGCCAGCCCAGCACGCCGCCTGCCGCACCCTTCACCGCATATTCCGCGCCGTGAACGATATCATAGATCGCATGGAAGCCCACTTCATGCGTCCCGTGCACGATGATCCCGCCGCCGACCCACAGCATGGCCAGCGTGCCGATCACCGACAGCGCGGTCAGCAATTTGGGCACGAAGCGGAGGAGAAACCGCCCGAAGGCCTGTTGAGCGGTGTTTGCCTGCTTGGTCAGGTAGAGGCCGAGGTCATCGATCTTCACGATCCCTCCGACTGCGCCATAAACCGCAACTGTCACCGCAATCGCCACCACCGCCAGCACCACGCCGCGCATCACCAGCGTTTCATCGGCCACTTCGTTGAGCGCGATCGCCATGATCTCGGCAGAGAGAATGAAGTCGGTGCGGATTGCACCTGCCACGCGCTGGTTCTCGAAGGCGACCGGATCGGTGATCTCGTCTTCCAGCGTCGCGCCATGCTTGCCGGCGCCGAGCTTCTCCATCACCTTTTCCGCGCCTTCGTAACACAGAAAGGCACCCCCCAGCATCAGCAGCCAGATGATCGCGGAAGGGAGAAATTCGGATAGCAGCAGCGCGCCCGGCAGCAGGAACAGCAGCTTGTTCTTGAGGCTGCCCTTGGCGATCTTCCAGATGATCGGCAGTTCGCGCGCCGGGCTGAGCCCGGTGACGTAGCTGGGCGTCACCGCCGCATCGTCAATCACCACACCTGCCGTTTTGACGCCCGCGCGGCTGGCGGCGACGCCGATATCGTCAATCGACGCTGAGGCCGCCTTGGCGATCACCGAAATGTCATCGAGCAGTGCGACCAATCCTGAAGGCACAGCAAATCCCCCTGTTGTGAATCCCTCAATCGAAACCTGCCCCTGCCCGTCCGGTTCCCAGCGCACAAGACTTGCATTTGCGTGCCAAAGCTGTAAGGGGCCGCGCTTCGCATGGGAACCGCCCAGCGATGTATCGAAGAAAGCCGGAGGGGCCCCGTCCATGCGCGGACGGATCAGCCAGCGATCGGCAGGAAGTGAAAGGACGCGAGATGGCTCTGTACGAGCACGTCTTTCTCGCGCGTCAGGATCTGAGCCAGGCTCAGGTTGACGCGTTGGCGGCGCAAGCCACCGAAATTGTTGAGGCAGGCAATGGCAAGGTCACCAAGACCGAAACCTGGGGCCTCAAGTCGCTCGCCTACAAGATCGAGCGCAACCGCAAGGCGCATTTCGTTCTGCTCAACATCGAAGCCCCCGGCTCGGTGGTGGCTGAGCTCGAGCGTCAGACCCGTATCAACGAAGACGTCATCCGTTACATGACCATCCGCGTGGACGAACACGAGGAAGGCCCGAGCGTGATGATGCGCAAGAACGAACGCGAGCGTAAGCGTCGCGACGCACGTGAGGAGCGCGACTGATGGCCCGCCCGTTTTTCCGCCGCCGCAAGTCCTGCCCGTTCGCGGCCAAGGACGCCCCGAAGATCGATTACAAGGACGTGCGCCTGCTGCAGGGCTTCATGTCCGAGCGTGGCAAGATCGTGCCCTCGCGCATCACCGCCGTCTCGGCGAAGAAGCAGCGTGAACTGGCCCAGGCGATCAAGCGCGCCCGCCAGATCGGCCTGCTGCCCTTCATCGTGAAGTAAGAGGAGAAGGACCCATGGATATCATTCTCCTTGAGCGCATCGAAAAGCTCGGCTCGATTGGTGACGTCGTCACCGTGAAGGACGGCTATGCGCGCAACTTCCTGCTGCCGCAGAAGAAGGCTCTCCGCGCCAACGAAGCCAACCGCAAGGTTTTCGAAGCCAATCGTGAGCGGCTGGTCACCGAAAATGCCGAGCGCCGCACCGCTGCCGAAGCGCAGGGTGAAAAGGTTGCCGGTGCAGAAGTGGTGCTGATCCGCGCCGCTTCCAACGCCGGTCAGCTTTACGGCTCGGTCAGCGTGCGCGACATCGTCGCGGGCCTCGCCGAACAGGGCCACCATGTCGACAAGCGCATGGTCATCCTCGGCGCGCCGATCAAGAACATCGGCATGCACAATGTCACCGTTGCCCTGCACCCCGAAGTGCGCGTGACCGTGAAGGCCAATGTCGCCCGTTCGGACGACGAAGCCAAGCTGCAGAGCGAAGGCGTCGACGTGCTGGCGGCGATGTTCGCCGACGAGCAGCGCGAAATCGAGGAACAGGCCGAAGCGACCCGCATCGACACCAGCCTCGAGCCGGGCGAAATCCCCGCTGAACTGCTTGAGGGCGGCGACGAGGCATAAAGATCCCGTCGTTCCCGCAAGGGCTCGGAATACAGCAGGGCGCGAAGGTCGGATGCGATCTTCGCGCCCTTCTTGTAAACAGCGCCCACCCAAGCGAAGGTGCTGCCATATAACGATAACAACAAAGGAGCAGAAGCAACTGCCATGATCGACATTCCGAGCATCCTCGCCCAGCTGCAACAGCATTATGACGACGCGGTTCGCACCCTGCGCGACGACGTGATCGCCTTCGGGCGTGAGGGCACCCTGCCCGACCCGGCGAAGCGTGCCGATGGCTCCTATGCCTATCCGCAGATCACCTTGCGCTATAACGGCGTGGGTGCCCCGCTTGATCGCAGCCGCGCTTTCGGTCGGCTTGAGATGCCCGGCACCTATTCGACCACGATCACCCGCCCCGATCTGTTCGCCCATTATCTTACCGAACAGCTCCAGCTGATCGCGGCCGAATACGAAGTCGAGGTAACAGTCGAGCGGTCTATGCAGGAAATCCCGTTCCCCTATGTGCTCGACGGCGAGGCCGGGGCCGCCATGGTGGGGATCGCACCGCAGGATATCGCCGCGCACTTCCCCTCCACCGACCTGGCCCTGATCGGCGACGAGCTGGCCGACGGGATCGAGCTGGACGGCGCGTCCGACATGCCGTTGTCGCTGTTCGATGGCCTGCGCACCGATTACTCGCTGGCGCGCCTCAAGCACTACACCGGCAGCGACGTCAGCGATTTTCAGGACTTCATCCTGTTTACGAACTATCACCGCTATGTCGATGAATTCGTCAACTGGGGGGCGACCCAGATCGGTGCGAACGGCTATGTCGCGCTGACAGGTGCGGCGGGGCTCGATATCCGCGAGCCGACGCCGCACGCGCAGGACCAGCTCAACGACACCGCGTGGCGGCGCCATCAGATGCCGGCCTACCACCTGATCCGCGCAGACGGGCGCGGGATCACGCTGGTCAATAGCGGGGTCGGCCCCTCCAACGCCAAGACCATCTGCGATCAC
>RDXA01000252.1 GCA_004292705.1 Sphingomonadales bacterium
CGCAAGGAGCTGACCGATCCCTGGGTCGGGCCGGGCTGCACGCGCCATGCGGGGATGATCACGCGCCATGTCGGTGATCTGATCGCCGGGATGCTGGCCAAGGCACGGGCCGGCGAGGCCGTGGACTTCGTCGCCGATTTCGCCCGCCCCCTGCCGCAGCGGGTGATGGCAAGCGTGCTCGGCTTCCCGCTCGAAGACATTCCCCGGCTGGAGCAATGGGGCAATGCGCAGGTCATGTCCTATGTGATCGGGACGACCCACAAGAACATCCTCACGCCCGAACAATCGGCCGAGAAATTCCGGCTGCTGGCGGGGATGAAGGAATATGTGGCCGAGCAAACCCGCGAAAAGCGCGCCCGCCCGCAGGACGACATGATCAGCTTCCTCACGCAGGTCGATTATCAGGCGCTCGGGCGCAAGCTCACCGACGACGAGATCAATGGCGTGGTTTACGCGATGGTGATCGGCGGGCTCGAGACGACGCAATATGCCCTCGCCGAACAGGCGCAATTGCTGTGCGAACGGCCCGGGATGTTCGCGCGCCTGCGCGGGGATCGGCCTGCGATCCGCACCTTCATCGAGGAAGGGATGCGGCTGCGCTCGCCCACGCAGGGCCTTTCCACCCGCATCTGTGCGCAGGACGAGGTGTTTCAGGGGGTCGAGGTGCCGGCCGGATCGATGCTCCACCTGCGCTGGGCCGCCGCCAATATCGACGCCGACGAGTTCGAGGACCCGCTGGAGTTGAAGCTCGACCGCAAGGCCGCCACCCGCCACCTCGCCTTCAGCCAGGGTCCGCGCTCGTGCCCCGGCTCCAACATCTCGCGATTGGAACAGATGATCGCGTGGGACCGCCTCGCCGATGCCTTCGCCGACATGGCCTACGCCCCCGGCAACGATTTCCGCCACCAGGGCGGGATCATGCTCGGCATCCACCGCCTGTTTCTCAACCTTACCCCCGCCTGACAGGAGACGCGTCGATGGCCACTCTGCTCGCCCATATCCAGATCAAGCTCGGCAAGGAGGCCAAGTGGGAGGCGATCATGCGCGACATGGTCCACCACACCTTCGGCACCGAGGAAGGCGTGATCCGCTACGAATACTGGAAGGGGCAGGAGCCGCTGAGCTATTATTGCCTGCTCAGCTTCAAGGACAAGTGGGCCTTCTATCACCACCAGATGTCCGATCACCACGAAGGCCACGACTTCGCCGACGTGCTGGCGGGCATCCGGCTCGAATATATCGACCCCGTGGACGGCGCGGGCGGGGGCTTGCCGCACACCACCGATCCCGCGCTGCCGGATGATGGCAGCGAGGCGATGAAGACCGCGCAGGAACGCTTCCCGCTGGCGATCCCGGCATGGTGGGGGGCGCGCGCATGAGCCTTGAAGCAAAGGTGCAGGAACTGCTCGACCGGCAGGCGATTGCAGACCTGATTGCGCGCTATTCGCGGACGCTCGACTGGCTGGACGATGAAGGGCAGGCGGGCTGCTACTGGCCCGATGCGGCGATCGACTACGGCTTCTTCAAGGGCACGGCGGCGGACTTCGTGCCGGTGGTGATGGCGGTGGAACGTTCGACCGGGCGGCGCTGGCACCTGCTCGCGCCGCTGGCGGTGAAGCTCACCAGCGCGACCACGGCGGAAGGCGAATGCTACGGCGT
>RDXA01000253.1 GCA_004292705.1 Sphingomonadales bacterium
GATGTCGAGACCGGCAAGGTGGTCGAATTCGTCGATCCCGAAGTCGAAGCGCTCCAGCGCCAGATCGCCGAGCGGCTGGGGTATCGGCTGGTCGATCACCGCATGGAGCTTTACGGCGTCCGTCTTTCGCGCAATGACTGATTGGGAGCTGCGCCAGGCCGCCGCGCGGGGCGAGGTGACGCCGATCAGTCTTGCCGGCTGGCTACGCATCGGCCTGCGCTCGCTCGGCCTCATCGCGCTGCTGCTGGTGTTCGTGCCGCTGCACTACCTCTACCGTGTCATCTCCTATGGCTCGCCCTTCCCGATGCTGTTCCTGCGCTATGCCGCGCGGGTGTGCGGAGCGCGGGTGCAGGTGGTGGGGACGCACCTGAAGCGCGACGTGTTCTTCGTCGCCAACCACATCTCCTGGGTCGACATCCTGGCACTCGCGGGCGCAAGCGGAACCGCCTTCGTCGCCAAGGCCGAGCTTGCCGACGCGCCAGTGGTCGGCTGGCTGGCGAGCCTCAACCGCACGGTCTTCGTCAAGCGCGAACACCGCATGGGCGTCGCCGAGCAGATCAACGCGCTCAAGGAGGCGCTGGTCGACAACTGGTCGGTCACCGTCTTTCCCGAAGGCACCACCACCGACGGGCAATCGCTCCTCCCCTTCAAGACCTCGATGCTCTCCGTGCTCGAGCCTCCCCCGCCCGGCGTGCTGGTCCAGCCGGTGATCCTCGACTACGGCCCGGTCGCCGAGTGGATCGGCTGGATCGGCGAGGAAGGCGGCCTCAACAACGCCAAGCGTGTGCTCTCACGCAAGGGCAGCTTCCCCGTCCGGCTGCACTATCTCGAGCCCTTCTCACCGGAGGACTTCAAGGGCCGCAAGGCAATCAGCATCGAAGCGCGCCGCCGCATCGAGGAGGCGCTGATCGAGATCCGCGGGCACCCCTTGCGACCCTTCGCCCACACGGTCGCTCCGGTGCGCTACGAGCCCAAGGCGGAGACCGCCGACTGACATCGGGCCGCGCCGCCCGTGTTGGAGACACATGAAACACTGTCCAGAAACGGAAAAACCCCCGGCCGGCCAAGGCGCGGACACAGCGCAGGACAACGGATATCGAGACAGGTCATGGGCGCGATTGTGTCGCCGCTGGCCCCTGTAGGAAAGCCGCTGATTGTCGCGCCTGGGCGGCCGGGCGATTACAACCCAGCACGCACCAGCCAGTCATGGAAAATCCGCACCGGGCGGCTTTCCAGCGCCACCGGCTTGCACACAAACCAGTAGGAATAGGGGCTCTCCACCGGCTTGCCGGGCAGGTTGGTGAGGCGATTGTCATTGGCGCGGCGCAGGTGATCGTCATGCATGATCGCAATGCCGAGTCCTTGGGCTGCCGCCTCCAGCATCAGCGCGCCGGAATCATAGTGGTCGATGGCTGCGGGGTCCATTTGCTCCAGCCCGTTGGCCTTTTTCCACGCGGCAAAGCTCTCGGGAAGCTCGTTGTGGATGAGGAAGGTCTGCTTGGCCATCGCTTCGGGCGTAATGTCGGGGCCGATCGCGCGCGCGGTTTCCTTCGCGCAGATCGCGTGGACGAGATTGTGGTCAAGCCGCACCGCATGCAGCCCGCTCGCCGGGCCGCGCGACAGGATGATCGCCGCATCGAGCGTGTCACCCACAGCGGATGGCGTTTGCGCAGCTCGCCCAGCCGCGGGAACAGGCGCTGGCTGCCGAACATCGGCAACACGCCGAGCCGCAGGCGCAAAAGGGCGATATTGTCCGACTGGCTTTCGACCGCGCGGGCCAGCGCCTCCATGTGCGGGTTCACCGCCTCGTAGAAGGCCTGGCCCTC
>RDXA01000435.1 GCA_004292705.1 Sphingomonadales bacterium
TCCTTGGCCTTGTCGATGCGCTCCACGCCCACCTCCCGCTCGCCGAACCCGAATGGTCGATCGAGCTCGATCCGCGCAGCCTCACAGCCGATTGGAGCGGGGCGCTTGGCAGCGTGGGCGTCACCCGGGCAAGCATGGGCGTGCAGACCTTCGCGGCGCATTGCCAGAAGGCGATCGGGCGCGAGCAATCGCTGACCATGATCTGCCGCAGCACCGACTGGCTGAGGAAAGGCGGGGTCACCTCATTGAACTTCGACCTCATGTATGGCCTCCCCCACCAGAGCGAGGCCGATCTTGAAGACAGCCTCGAGATGACCCGCAAACTGGGCGCGGACCGGATTGCGGTGTTCGGCTATGCCCACGTGCCTCACCTCGTGCCGCGCCAGACGATGATCCGCGAGGGCGATCTGCCCGGCGCCGCCGCGCGTTTCACCATGGCGAGCGAGGCGCACCGCATCCTCACCGCGGGCGGCTATCAGGCGATCGGCTTCGATCACTTCGCGCGGCCCGATGATCCGATGGCGCGCGTGACCCGCAACCGCACGCTGCGGCGCAATTTCCAGGGCTTCACCGATGATCAGTCCGACGTGTTGATCGGTCTCGGGGCGACAGCGATCAGCGGCTTTCCGGGCCTCCTCGCCCAGAACGAGAAGCACACCGGGCGCTATCGCCAGCTTTCGGGCGAGGGGCGGCTATCGGCATGTCATGGCATTGCCCGCTCGGCGGAAGACCAGCGCCGCGGCGCGGTGATCGAGGCGCTGCTGTGCCGGGGCGAGGCCGTATTGGCCCCTGACCTGCTGGCGGAAGTGCGCGATCATCTCGCTCCCTTCGTGGTCGCCGGGCTGGCCGAGCTGACCGGCGAACGGCTCGGCATCCGGATGGAAGGCCTGCCCTATGCCCGCGTGATCGCGGCCCTGTTCGACAGCTACCGCGCGCTCACGCCCCGCACGTTCAGTTCGGCAATCTGAGCCCGCCGGGGAGGCTTGCCAAGCCGCCCGCTGGCAGGCCGGTCAGCCCGTAACGGCGAGCATCACCTTGGCCGATGCGCCTGACAGCGCACCCGGCTCGGCGGGCAGTTTCGCGGGACGTGCCGCGCCGGGATAGGCCTGCTTGAGCAACGCCAGCGCTTCGCCCATACGGGCGTGGGCGGCCGGGTTTTCAGCCTTGATCGCCGCGCCCGAGGCCGCGAAGCTGCTGGCGGCGACCTGCGCGAAGCCATAGCCGTCGAGATAAGGCTCGTAACGGTCATCCTTGGCGATCATGCGATACATCGCGCTCGCCCGCTCGATCTGGTCGGCGATCACGCCAGTGGCAACCTTGGCGGCGCTGGCATCGGACTTCGGAGCCTTTTGCGCGGCACTGCGCAGTGCGGCAATGATCGCGTCATAGGCCTTGGTGACCTCGGCCACACTCTTGCCCTCCGATGCGGCGACCGAAGCGGCGGTGAGCAGCGGCTTGAAGTCCTTGACCCCGAGGGTGGCGAAGGCCGGGTCCATATCGACCAGCACTTCGCTGACCGGGTGAGCGAACATTTCGGCTGCGGCGTCCTTCTTGCCGGCGGCATAGGCGTCACGGGCGGCGATCACGTGGGCCTCGGTGACGGCGAGCGCGATGCCATAGGCGACCGGATCGCTGGCCGCATCGCCGACCGCAACGCCGCCCTCGCCTTCGCCGCCGGCCGCCTCGCCGCCCCCGCCTTCGCCTGCGCCTGCGCCTGCGCCTTCACCCCCAGCGCCGCCTTCGCCCTCGCCAGCGGTGGCGGCGGCGCCGGGCGCGGCCCCGGCCTCACCTGCTGCACCCTCACCACCTGCTTCGCCGCCGCAGGCTGCGAGCAGCCCCCCGGCGAGCGCGGTGCCGAGCCCAAGCTGGGTCCAGAGCTTGAGGGTGCTGTTCATGGGGTTCTGTCCTTCAAAGGCGGAGAATAATGCCGGGCCTCATGGCGCAGATGATAATCGCTCGCAAGAGGCTTTCGTTCCAGCGCGCACTTGCGTCAGACAGAGGGAACGACTAGCAGATGTTACAACATCACATAAATGTCTGACTTGGGGGGGATGACCGTCCATGACAACACTGCTTTCAAGGCTGTCCCGCATCGCCGCAGCCCCCGAGGTGCTCGGCGCGATCCAAGACGACGACTGCAATCTCGCGATCTGGCAGCGCGTGCCCTTCGCCAACTTCGTGCCGCTGGTCGAAGGCGACCCGCAAGATCTGCGCTTCACCTGTGATGTCGCAACCCTGCCCGCCCTGCTGGCCAAAGGGTTGGCGCATGGCGGCTATGGCGGCGATGCGGCGCTGCACCGGGCGCTGATCGATGATGCAGCGCAACTTGCTCGCCTGTTCTGCGCGGCGATGGGCCTCGTGACCTTCGAACTGCGGCTTGAGGTGGTGCGCACGGATTCGTGCCGCAAGTTCCACGCCGACTATGTGAGCGCCCGGCTGATCACCACCTATGTCGGCGAAGGCACCGACTGGCTCGACGACGCCGATGCGCAGCGCGTCGCCGCCGGGGCTGCACCCCTTCGCCTCAACCGCCTCAGCCCCTTTGATGTCGGCTTGTTCAAGGGCAAGCTCGCCACGGATCGTCCCGCGATCCATCGTTCGCCGCCAATCGCCGAGACTGTCGGCGACGCGCGGCTGCTGCTGGTTCTCAACCCCGACACCCGGCGGCCTGTCGATGGCGCACAATCGCCCCTTCCGCCGCATCATCATCTGTCCTAACAGCGCCACTCCGCCCGTTCACGGGCCAAGCCATGTCCGCTGTCTGTCCGTATCAACCGGACACGGCGCAAGACCAAGGGGATGCAGATGATGAAGAAGTTCCTCCTCGCCGGGGCCAGTGCGGTGATGCTGTCGGCACCGGCAATCGTGCAGGCCGATGAAGGCATGTGGCTGCCGAGCCAGACCGGCGCGATTGCAGAACAGATGAAGGCCGCCGGGCTCGAACTGGACGCCAAGACCCTTGGCGATCTCCAGCGCCCGCCGCTCACGGCGATTGCCTCGCTGGGCGGGTGTTCGGCCGCTTTCCTTTCGCCGCAGGGGTTGGTGGCGACGAACCACCACTGCGTTGCAGGCTCGCTCCAGTACAATTCCTCGCCCGAGAAGGATTACCTGACCAACGGCTTCCTGGCGAAAACGCTGGGCGACGAACTCCCCGCCGCCCCCGGCAGCCGCGTTTACGTGATCGAGGACCTGCGTGATGTCACAAAGGACATGATGAAGGGTGCCGAGACGCTGGAAGGCCGTGCGCGCTATGATCGCCTGCAAGCCAACCGCACCGCGCTGATCGAGGCGTGCGAAAAGCAGGCCAACCGCCGCTGCGACGTGCGCGCCTATTTCGGCGGCCAGCAATACTGGCTCCAGCAGCAGCTTGAAATCCAGGACGTGCGGCTTGTCTATGCGCCCGCTGGCGGGGTGGGCAATTTCGGCGGAGAGAAGGACAACTGGATGTGGCCGCGCCACACCGGCGATTTCTCGTTCTACCGCGCCTATGTTGCACCCGATGGCTCCTCGGCGCCGTTCAGCAAGGACAATGTGCCCTTCAAGCCCAAGGCATGGCTCCCCATCGCCAAGGATGGCGTCAAGGATGGCGACTTCATCATGGTTGCGGGCTTTCCCGGCACCACGGAACGCCTGCGCACCGCCGATGAAGCGCGGTTCTATTACGAGGAGCTCTACCCCTATCAGCAGCGCATGCTGACCGAATACGGCAATCGCATCGACGAGCTGACCGCGGGCAATCAGGCCGCGACCATCGCCTATGCCGCCACGCTTCAGGGCGTGGAGAACTACGAAAAGAAGATTGCCGGCCAGATGGCCGGGGCCGAGGCGATTTCGCTGGTCGGCAAGAAGCAGGCCGAGGAAGCGGGCTTCCGGGCGTGGATCAAGGCCGATCCGAAGCGCGAAGCGCAGTATGGCGCGGCACTGGCCGAGCTTGACCGGCTCGTGGCCGAGGGCAACGCCGCAGCCCTCGCCGATGCCAAGAAGGGCATGTTGGGCCGCGGCCAGCTTTATGGCGCCGCGCGCACACTGTACCGCTGGGCCAACGAACAGGCCAAGCCCGACAAGGATCGCGAGCCGGGCTTCCAGGCGCGCGACAAGGCCTTCATGACGCAAGGGATGCAGCGCATCGAACGCCGTTATGTCGCCGAAATCGATCAGGCCCTGCTGGCAGACGGCATCGCCGAATACCGAACCCTTCCCGCCGAACAGCGGATCAAGAGCTTCGACGCCTTTATGGAAGGCCGCGACCTCGCCAGCTTCTACGCCGCCACCGAGCTCGGCAACACCGCCAAGCGGATGGAATGGATGGGCAAATCGGTCGCCGACTTCAAGGCATCGAGCGATCCCTTCATCCAGCTCGCGGTGGCCACCTATGACGAAGCGATGGCCGCCGAAGCTGCGGACAAGGAACGCTCGGGCCGGGTGCAGAAGGCGCGTTCGACGGTGATGGAAGCGCGCCTCGCCTACGCTGCGTCGCTGGGCAAAACCATGTATCCCGACGCCAACGGTTCGCTGCGCTTCACCTATGGCAAGGTGACGGGCAAGGCCGTGGACGGGCAGGCCTGGACTCCGCTCACCACCGCCGAAGGGATCGTGGCCAAGCACACCGGGCGCGGCGAATTCGATGCGCCCGACACAATGATCGATCTGATCAAGGCCAAGGACTATGGCCGCTGGGCCGCGCCGGAGCTGGGCACCCTGCCGGTCGACTTCCTCTCGACGGTGGACATCACCAACGGCAACTCGGGCTCCTCGACGCTCAATGCGCGCGGCGAGTTTGTGGGCCTGGCGTTTGACGGCACGATCGAAGGCGTGGTCAGCGACTGGATGTATGATCCCAAGATCAACCGCACGATCCACGTCGACAGCCGCTTCATGCTGTGGACGATGGAGAAGGTCGACGGTGCGCAGCACCTGCTCAAGGAAATGGGCGTCGCTGCTGAGTGACATCTGAATAAGTATGCGGCGCGTGGGATTTCCGCGCGCCGCCTGCTACACCCCGCGGCGAGGGTCAGTTCAGGGATCAGTCGGGGGAGAGTGATGATGCGCGATCTGGTGGTGGTCGATATCGGCGGCACCCATGCCCGCTTCGCGATTGCCAGCGTCGGGGCAGACGGGGCGATCAGCCTTGATGATCCCGAAACGCTGCACACCGCCGATCACGCCAGCTTCCAGACCGCGTGGGAAGCCTTTCGGGAGCGCAAGGGCGGCACTCTGCCGGCCGCTGTCAGCATGGCGATTGCCGGGCCGGTCGGCAGCCCCGGCAACCTCGCGCCCGTGATCCGCTTCACCAACAACCCCTGGATCATCCGCCCCAAGCTGATCCCGGCCAAGCTGGGGGTGGAGCGCTTCACCCTCGTCAATGATTTTGCCGCGGTGGCCCATGCCGTGGCGCGGGCGGATGACAGCCAGTTCCTGCACCTTGCTGGCCCCGATGCGCCGCTGGGACGCGAGGGCACGATCAGCGTGATCGGCCCGGGCACCGGCCTTGGCGTGGCGCATCTCTATCGTTCGGGCGGCGATTACCGGGTGCAGGCGACCGAGGGCGGGCATATCGACTTCGCCCCGCTCGACAGCATCGAGGACGAGATCCTCGCCCGCCTGCGCCAGCGCCACATCCGGGTGTCGGTGGAGCGCGTGGTCGCAGGCCCCGCCATCGTCGATATCTACGAAGCCCTCGCCGCGCTGGAAGGGCGCAGCGTGCCGGAGCAGGATGCCATCACCATCTGGGGCCTCGGCACCAGCGGCGAAGACAGCCTCGCAGCGGCGGCGGTGGATCGGTTCTGCCTCTCACTCGGGTCGGTCGCGGGCGATCTGGCGCTGGCGCAGGGCGGCTTTGCCGGCGTGGTGATCGCCGGCGGCCTTGGCTACCGTATCCGCGAGACGCTGCTCGCCTCGGGCTTTGCCGCCAGGTTCAAGGCCAAGGGGCGGTTTGAAAGCCTGATGGCCGCGATCCCCGTGAAGCTGATCGTCCACCCGCAGCCCGGCCTGTTCGGCGCGGCCGCGGCCTTTGCTTCGGAACACCCGTGAAAACGGTCGCCGCGCTTGAAGCCCGGTTAGGCGACTTGCACCAGCGCACGCGCGAGACCCCGCTGTTCAACCCGGTGTTCCAGCTCTCGCTCGATCTGTCGCGGGCTCTGGAGGGCGGCGAGGTCAGCCTTGATGATTACGCGGCGCTGGTCGCGGAATTGGAGTGCGACGGGCTGAAGGCGCGCGCGCACAAGCTGCGCCGCCTGCTCGCGCCACCGGCGACCTTTGTAGCATCGACGGGTGACGAGGTGGATTTCGAGGCCTTCCGCACCCGCTGGGAGCGCCCGCAACTCCACGCCGTGTTCACCGCGCACCCGACCTTCCTGCTCGCCCCTGCGCAGGCCGAGGCGGTGGCGGAGGCAGCCTCGGCCTCGCACGAGATTGACGACACCGTCTGCGCCGTGCCGCCTTCGCCTGGCGCTGTCACGCTCGATCACGAGCACCGCGCGGCCATGGCGGCGATGGCCCGCGCGCAGGATGCCCGCGACGTGATCGTCGCGCGGCTGCTGGAGGAGGCTCGCAGTCGCTGGCCCGAAGACTGGCGCGGGTTTCGCCCCTTGCCGTTCCGGTTTGCGAGCTGGGTCGGTTATGACATGGACGGGCGCACCGATATCGGCTGGCACACCTCGATCGGCTTCCGCCTTTCGGAAAAGGCCGAGCGGTTGGCGCGTTACACCGCGGCGCTGGAGACGCTCGATCCCGCCCACCCGCTGCTCGCCACCCTGCGCCCCGCCGCCGCCTTCGCCGCTGCGCGCGCCGCGGATTTCGCGGGCGACCTCTCCAGCGCCGAAGCGCTGGCGGCGGCAGCGAACAAGCTGACGACGCACAGCCCGGACAACCTGCTGAGCCTCACGCCGATCATCGCGGCGCTCGAAGCCGAAGCGGAGAGCGCGCCCGCCCCGCGCGCCATCTCCCTCCTCACCCTCGCTGCCGCGATGCGCGCCGACGGGCTGGGGATGGGGTGGATCCACTTCCGGGTGAACGCCAAACAGCTCCACAATGCGATCCGCCGCCGGCTGGGCGCGGATGCCGAGGGCATTGACCTCGCCAGCAAAGGGGCCCTCGCCACGCTTCGCGCGATGGTTGAAGCGGCCCGGCCGCTGCGCACCAATTTCGCGGCACTGGCGACCGAAAGCTCGACCGCAATCCGCCAGTTCATCGCCATGGCGCAGATATTGAAGCATATCGACGCCGACGCGCCGATCCGCATGCTGGTGGCCGAGTGCGAACAGCCCGCCACGGTGCTCGCCGCGCTCTATTTCGCCAAGCTGTTCGGGGTGGAGGACAAAGTCGACGTCTCGCCGCTGTTCGAGACCGAGACCGCGCTGGAGCACGGCGGCCGCTTCCTTGATGCGCTGCTCGCCGAACCGGCCTACCGCGACTATGCGCGGGCGCGGGGCCGGGTGTCAGTGCAGACCGGCTTTTCGGACGCGGGACGCTTTGTCGGGCAGATCCCCGCCAGCCTCGCGATCGAGCGCCTGCAAGGGCGGCTGGCCGAAGCCATGGCCGCCAACGGCCTGACAGATGTGGCGGCGTTGGTGTTCAACACCCATGGCGAGAGTATGGGCCGCGGCGCGCATCCGGCGTCGTTTCAAGACCGGCTCGAGTGGCCGCTTTCCCCTTGGGCGCGGCGGCGCTTTGCCCGCGCGGGGATCCGGTTGGAGCCGGAAGTCAGCTTTCAGGGCGGCGACGGCTATCTTTTCTTCGCCACGCCGGAACTGGCGCTCGCCACGCTGTCGCGTATCGCCGAAGCGCGCCCCGCCGAGACCGATCT
>RDXA01000254.1 GCA_004292705.1 Sphingomonadales bacterium
TATTCAGGCGGGCGATTATGTCGAGATCGGCATGCTCGGGGCTTACGGCGCGGCGATGAAGACCGGCTTCAACGGGTATGGCAATGCCGTGGCCGTGACCGTGCAGGACGAGCCGATGATGAGCCTGTTCAACGGCACCCGCGTGCGCGAGGCGACCGACAACGTGGTGTCGCTGCGCTGATGTATCCGCTGCCCCGCTGACCGGGCGGGGCGACGGTTCTCGACAACCTGATCCTCCGTCGTCCCGTGTTCACGGGGCGAGGAAACAGAAAGGGCGCGGGAGTTGCCTCCCGCGCCCTCTGATGGGTTAAGCCGGAAGGCGTGTCAGAACACCTCGAACACGCCCGCCGCACCCATGCCGCCGCCGACGCACATCGTCACCACGACATACTTGGCCCCGCGGCGCTTGCCTTCGATCAGCGCGTGGCCGGTGCAGCGCGCGCCGGTCATGCCGTAGGGGTGGCCGATCGAGATCGAGCCGCCGCTGACGTTGAGGATGTCGTTATTGATGCCGAGCGTATCGCGGCAGTAGAGCACCTGTACCGCAAAGGCCTCGTTGAGTTCCCAGAGGCCGATGTCGTCCATCGTGAGGCCGGTCTGCTTGAGCAGCTTCGGGATCGCGAAGACCGGGCCGATGCCCATCTCGTCAGGCTCGGTGCCGGCCACCGCAATGCCGACATAGCGGCCGAGCGGCTGGAGGCCTTTCTGTTCGGCGAGCTTGGCTTCCATCAGCACTGCCGCTGAAGACCCGTCCGACAGCTGCGAGGCGTTGCCCGCGGTGATATTCATGCCGGGGCCCATCACCGGATTGAGGGCCATGAGGCCTTCAAGGGTGGTTTCGGGGCGGTTGCCTTCATCCTTGGTGAGGGTGAATTCGACCTGGCTGACTTCCTTCGTCTCCTTGTCCATCACGTTCATGGTGGTGGTGACGGGGACGATCTCGTCATCGAACTTGCCTTCGGCCTGCGCGGCAGCGGTGCGCATCTGCGACTGGTAGGCATATTCGTCCTGCGCATCGCGACTGATGTTGTAGCGCTTGGCGACCGTCTCGGCGGTGCCGAGCATCGGCATATAGACGTCCTTGTGCATCGAGATCAGCGACCGGTCGGGCGACACGCGCATCTCGGGGGTCTGCACCATCGAGATCGAATCCTGCCCGCCGCCGACGACGATATCCATGTTGTCGACGATGATCTGCTTGGCGGCGGTGGCGATTGCCATCAGGCCGCTGGAGCACTGGCGGTCGATGGTCTGACCGCTGACGCCCACCGGGCACCCGGCGCGCAGCGCGACCTGGCGGGCGATGTTGCCGGCCTGAGTCCCTTGCGTGAGGACTGCGCCCCATACGACATCGTCGATCTGGCCGGCTTCGATTCCCGCGCGTTCAATCGCGGGGGCAAGGCTCAGCGCGCCGAGTGTGGCGCCGGGGGTGGCGTTGAAGGCGCCCTTGTAAGCACGGCCAATCGGCGTGCGGGCGGTGGAAACGATTACGGCGTCACGGGCCATGGTGGGGGTATCCTTGTTCGAATAGCCCCTCTCCTTCAGGGGAGGGGTTGGGGTGGGGGGTATCGGGCGGAGAGCTTAAGGCGCGTCCCCACCCCCGACCCCTCCCCTCAAGGGGAGGGGAGAATGACGGCGGTCAC
>RDXA01000436.1 GCA_004292705.1 Sphingomonadales bacterium
AGGCCCATCGTCACCAGAAAGGTGTATTTGCGCCCGACCAGATCGCCCAGCCGCCCGAACACCAGCGCGCCGAACGGCCGCACGGCGAACCCGGCAGCAAAGGCCGCAAGCGCGAAGATGAACCCGGTGGTCTCGTTCACTCCCGAGAAGAACTGCGCCGATATGATCGTCGCCAGCAGGCCGTAGAGGTAGAAATCATACCACTCGAACACCGTGCCCAGCGACGAGGCGAGGATGACGCGTCTTTCCGTTCCCGTTGCCGTTTGGTGCTTTGGCAGGGTCGGTCTGTCTGCAATCGCGATGGCTGGTCTCTCCCTCATCTGTGCGCGGCCGAGCGGCGAGACGCCGCACCGTGTGGTTTGCACCATGCCGCCAGCCTGAAGAATTGCAAAGCGTCAGACAAAGGAGAGAGCAACGAAAAGGCCGCCGAAGCGCAAGCTCCGGCGGCCTTTGGAATGCCGATATGGCCTACAGGATCAGGCTTCGCGGGTGCCCGACAGCGGCATCGCGCCGAAGGCACCGGCATTGACCGAACCGGTCAGCGTGTCGCCGTCGATGGTCGCTTCGCAATCGAGCGTCATCGGCATGGGCACGACCATGTTCATCTTCCACGAGATGGTGTTGCCGCTGACGGTGCCGCCAGCAATGTCCATCGAACCGAGGCTGCCGACCAGCGAACCGCTGAAGGTATCGCCATCGGGAACAACGGTAAGGGTGCCGGTCTGGTCGCCCATCGGGCTCTTGACGACGGTCTTGTAGGTACCTGCAACGGACATGATCCATCTCCTCCTATAGGTCCGGACCATCGGTGACCCGGCTCAACTGGCGTCGCTATTTACACGAGTGTCAGCGCGCTTCAACCGGATTCCGGCTGAAGCGCGCTGCCGATTGGCCGGTTATTCCCCTTCCATTTCGCGCTGTTCGATCGACAAGCCGAGCGGTTCGAGCTGGGTGCGCACCTTGCTGGCATCGCCAACCACCACCCACACGAACTTGCCGGGGTCGATCACGGCGCGCGCTGCGGCATCAAGGCTTGCAGTGGTCTGTGCCCGATAGATGCTGGCGAGCGTTTCCTGGTAATCGTCGGGACGGCCGAACAGGGCATTGCTCTGCATTGCTCCGAGCACAGCTGGCGAGGTTTCGAAGCGGCCCGGAAGACCGCCGATTTCATTGGCCTTGGTGCGTTCCAGTTCTTCGGGCGTGACACCCTTGGCGGACAGGAACTCGGTCGTTTCGCGGATCATCTCCGCGAGCGAGTCGCCTGTGCGGTCAGCCTGCACCCCGCCGGAGATGGAGTAGATCACCGCGTTTTCACGCGCCTGCGTTCCGCCGCGCACGCCGTAGCTCCAACCCTTGGTCTCGCGCAGGTTCATGTTGAGCCGCGAGAGGAAACTGCCGCCCAGCGAATTGTTGGCGCTGTTGAAGTCGACGAAGGCCTGGTCGCCTGCATCGAGCGAGGTAATCTGCGCGCCGACGATGAAGCTTTGCGGCGAGTTGGGCCGGTTGACGAGGATCACGCGGTTGCCCTTCGCTGCCGGACTGACGGCAAACTGCTTGGTGCCCTTGGGTGCAGCGGGCGCTGTCCAGTCCCCGAAGGCGGTATCAAGCGCGGCCACCACTTCGGCAAGCGGCCGGTCCGAGATGACGAAAACCTCGCCATTATCGGGCCGGATCCAGCGGTCCTTGAAGGTGATGAGGTCATCGCGGGAGATCCCGCTGACGCTCTCGACGCTGCTCACACTGCCATAGGGTGAGCCTGCGCCGAACAGCTCGGGTGCGATCGTGCGGGCCGCAATGCCCTGCGGCGATTTCATCGCTTGCCGGATGCCGGTGATGGTCTGGCTGCGCACCCGCTCGAGGTCTTCGGGATTGAAGGCCGGCTCGCGCATGATCTGGCGCATCAGATCGAGCGAAGGGGCAAGATTGGCGGTGAGAGCGGCGAGGGTGAAGGTCGAGCGGTCATCGCCGCCCCCGACCGAGACGGTCGCTCCCAGCCGTTCGCCTGCTTCCGCAATCTGCTGCGCTGTCAGCTTGGCGGTGCCTTCGTCGAACAGCGCCAGAGCGAGGGAGCCCAGCCCTTCCTTGCCGGTCGGGTCGGCTGCCCCGCCCGCATTGAAGCTCATCGACACCCAGGTTGCGGGCACTGCGGTGCGGCGGGCGTAGGTGACTTTCATCCCGTTCTTGAGGGTCGCGCGCTCGAGCGTCGGGAAGTCGAGCTGGGCTATGGTGTCGATGGGCGGCTTGGGACGCTCGAGCGAGACGCTGATGGTCTCCTTACTGCGATCACGCTCGGAGGCGTTGCTGCCATCCGCTTTCACCGAGGCAGCCTCTTCGTAGGCGGCGTCACGCGCGCCGGGTTCAAGCACCACGGTCATGGCCGGCCGGGTCGTCCAGCGCGCCATCGCCGCCTTGACGTCGGCCGGGGTGAGCTTGGCGAGGGTTTCGAACTCCAGTGCGTAGAAGTTGGGATCTCCGGTCAGCACCTCACCCTCGGCCAGCTTCTGGGCCTTGCCCGAAAAGCCACCGACCTGTTCAAGCCCGCGGATCGTGCGCGCAAGATTGCTGGTGACCGCGCGGCGCACCTCGTCCTCGGTCGGGCCTTCGGCGATCAGCTGGTTGAGCACAGCATCCATGCGCGCCTCGACCGTCGCGAGATCGACCCCGTTCTTGGCGGTCGCCTCGACGGTCATGTAGCCGACGCGCTGGTAGGAGGAATTGCCGGCTGTCACGCTGACGGCCAGCTGTTCGTCGCGGACCAGCACGTTGTCGAGCCGGCTGGAGGCAAGGCCGCCAAGGATCGAGGCACCGACATCAAGCGCGATGCGATCCTTCCCGGTCAACCCCTCGACCGGCCAGTAGCGGGTGACGCTGGTGGCAGCGACCTGGTCCTTGAAGGTCTTGCGCACAGGCTCGGCCAGGGTCGGCACCGCAGCCTCGGCCGGCGCATTGACAGGCCCGCGCGCGATCGCGCCGAAATACTTTTCGACCAGCGGCTTGGCCTCGGCGGCCGAAATGTCCCCGGCAATCACCAGCGTTGCATTATTGGGGCCATATTTTTCACGGAACCAGGCCTTCACGTCCTCCATCGAGGCCGAATCGAGGTCAGCCATCGAACCGATCGTCTCGTGGCGATAGGGGTGGCCTTCGGGGAACAGCGTGCGCAACACCTCGTAATAGACGAGGCCGCCCGGCTCGTTGTCGCCCTGGCGCTTCTCGTTCTGCACCACGCCGCGCTGGTTATCGAGCTTGCCCTGTGTCACCGCGCCGAGCAGGTAACCCATGCGGTCGCTTTCCAGCCACAGCGCGCGTTCGAGCGCGGGGCGGGGCACGGTCTGGAAGTAATTGGTGCGGTCAAACCAGGTGGTGCCATTCAAATCGGTTGCACCCATTTCCGCGAGGTACTGGAAATAGTCCTCCGGGGCGTTTTCCGATCCGTTGAACATCAGGTGTTCGAACAGGTGGGCAAAGCCGGTCTTGCCTTCCGGCTCATCCTTCGACCCGACATTGTACCAGACGGTGACGTTGACCACCGGGGCCTTGCGATCCTCGTGCACCAGCACGGTCAGGCCATTGGCGAGCTCGAACTGCTCGTAGGGGATCTTCACCTGGGCGACGAGCGTCTGCAAGTCCGCCGTCGCCTGCGGAGCGGCGCTGGCGGACGCGTGATTGTCAGCCATTGCGGGCGTGAAGGGGGCAGCAAGCGCAAGGGCAAGCGCCGAGAGACTGGCGGCGGCAAAGCGTTGGGTCATGGATGAAGGCTCCGGTGGTGAATCAAGCGAAAAGGTCTGATGCCGGTCAGCGCGCAGAGGTGACAATCTGGCGATTGCTGGCTTTCGCCAGCAAATCATCGCGCCAGAAGCGCACCGGCTTCAGCTTGTGATCGACGAACAGCTGCATCTGGTCGGTGTAATGCCGACTCCTCGGCCGGGTCGAGGCCGCGCCGAAAGGCTGGATCGAGCGGGATGCCACTCGCTGACCGGGCCCCCATTCGATCCACATGATGAAACTGTCCCCGTGTTTCAGGCTGAGGCGGCCGTCCTCCGCGACATCCCACGTGGTCGAGGCGCGCAGCGTGTCCGAGCCGCCATCGAGCGGCAGATCGAGCCCGCCCTGCCGCAGCCGCAGCAGCTCGCCCATCGGCGGATCGAGCCGCCCGAAATGGGTGATGAGGTGATCGGCAGCCGCTTGCAGTTTCTCGGCCACATCGGGGAAGGGCTTGTTGTTGTAATCGGCCGCCATGAAGTCGCGGATCATCAGCAGCGCGATGGCATCGGCCTTGCCCTTGTTGTCGGCGGTGAAATCCCACGACAGCATCAGATCGCGCGCCTGCTTCAGCCGGTAGACCGAGTCCTGCTCGGGCGCCCCCTTGATCTCGAGCGCTTCGAGAGCGTCGAACATCCGGTCGACATAGCCTTCGCGCGAATAGGCGGTGTCATACTTGATCCGCTCCAGCGTCGCCCGGTCGAGCACGCTCGCCTCGCTCAACAGCTGGTAGGCGCGGCGCGAACGATTGGTCTGCTTGAGTTCGATGCCCATCACCGGAGAGAACGCCGCCGGATCAAGATCGCTCCCGGCCCCTGCGGCGGTGAAGGGCGTATTGTTCGAATTGTAGAGCCAACCGCTGGCCGGGTTCACGATCCGTGGCAGGGTTTTGTAATCGACCGCGCCGTCCCAGATCAGCTCCGACCGCTCACCGGGGAGCACCGAGCGCCAGTCGACGTTCGCATCCTCCGGCCGGTCGGGGATCGCGGCGTTGTAGACATAGGCGATCGTGCCGGTCTTGTCGGCATAGATGAAGTTGGTCGAAGGGATCGCGAGGCGCGACAATTGCGCTTCCCACTCGGCGAAACTGGTCGCCTTGTTGAGGCGGTAGTAGGCATCGAGCTGCTGCAACTGCCCGATTCCGCCATAGCGGATGGCGAAAGCGCCCTTGGCGTTCCTGATGACGGGGCCGTGCGCGGAACGCAGCACCTCGCGGCGGATCGGCAGGACGACCGGGCCGATCTTGACCGGAAGCGTCACCCACTTGCTTTCCAGATCGCGCCATTCGCCGTCCAGTTTGTAGCGGGTGCCGGTGTCGTCCAGTTCCAGCTGGTAGACATCGATCATGTCGGGCGTGTTGACCGTGTTGGTCCAGCCCAGATGTTCATTATGGCCGAGGAAGGGGAAGGGCGATCCGGGGAAATTCGCGCCCGCAAAATGCCAGCCCTCGCCGCTCTCGACGACGAGTTCATACCAGGCCACCCCCCCGCGCAGGGGCTGGTGCGAGTTCGAGATCAGGGTGGTCGGCCCGCCCGATTTCTTCGGCGCAACCGCAAAGGCGTTGGAGCCGAGGTGTTCGGCATCTTCACCCAGCGGCAGGACGAGCGTGCGCGCCTGCTTGGTTGCGGCCTCTTGCGGCGCGGGCTCGGCCCCCGGCAGCGCAGGGCGCGGGAAACCCGGAATGTCCGGGCCATGCTCGCGGCGCAGATCTTCGCCCGCCACCAGTGGCCCGATTACGCCATCCAGTCCGAAGAAGAACGGCTGGCGCAGCGCAAACCCGGCGGCAACGTCGATCCCGGCGACCGGGAAAAGATTCGCCAGCTTCACCTCGTCCGGATGCTCGGAGGCATATTGGTTGAGGCCGGCGGCATAGGCTTCGAACAGTGCCCGGGTGTCCTGCGGCAGGTTGGGATACTCCCGCTCCGCCGTGCCGCGCGCGTCGATCAGGTGGTAGGCGTAATCGATTTTCGCGCCTTCCTCGCCGGCAATCGCGCCGTAGCGCCCGCGGGCCATGGCGACCACGTCCTGCAGCGTGAAGAAATCATCTTGCGCGTGGGCCATGGCGACGCCGTAAGCGGTGTCGGCATCGGTTGTGCCGTAGATATGCGGCACGCCGAACTCATCACGGATGATCTCGGCCGAATATGCGCGGGCGGCGCCAGGCTGGGCGGCGCTGGCTATGAACGGCTCCCATGTCGCCAGGACGGCTGTAGCCAGAAACAAGACGCCCGCCAGCGCAATCGCCCCGCGCTTCATCCAGCTCATGTCCGATTTCTCTCCCAAATCGTCTAGGCGCTTCCATCGCTTGGCCGCCGGATGAGGTCAAGGCTGACGGCAACCCTTGCCTTGCGGCGTTTGCGAACCCACCTAGTCGAATAATACACCTGCCGTGAGATTTTTGCAGGGTCAGGTCTTGTGTTGCCAATATGCAACACTATCTGCACGGGGTAACCTTTGGAGGGGTTAGACGATCATGAATCTCGAAAAGTTCACCGACCGGGCCAAGGGCTTCCTGCAGGCCGCGCAAACTGTGGCGATCCGCCTCAATCACCAGCGCATCACGCCGCTGCACATCGCCAAGGCCTTGCTGGAGGACAGCGAAGGCATGGCTGCCGGGCTGATCCAGCGCGCGGGCGGGACTCCTGCGCTGGCGGTTGCGGCGGTGGATGCGGAGCTGTCGAAGATCCCGGCGGTCACTGGCAGCGGTGCTCAGGCGACCCCGGGGCTGGACAATGATGCGGTGCGGATGCTCGATTCTGCCGAGCAGCTCGCCGACAAGGCAGGGGATTCATATGTAACGGTCGAGCGGATGCTGACCGCGCTGGCCCTGTCGCAGGGCGCGGCGGGTGATGCGCTGAAGGCGGCGGGGATCACGCCGCAGAGCCTCAACACCGCCATCGAAGCGCTCCGAGGCGGCAAGCGCGCTGACAGCGCCAGCGCCGAGAACACCTATGACGCGATGCAGAAATTCGCCCGCGACCTGACTCAGGCGGCCCGCGACGGCAAGCTCGATCCGGTGATCGGCCGTGATGAGGAAATCCGCCGCACCATCCAGATTCTCGCGCGCCGCACCAAGAACAACCCCGCGCTGATCGGCGAGCCCGGCACCGGCAAGACAGCAATTGCGGAAGGCCTCGCGCTTCGCATTGCCAACGGCGACGTGCCCGACAGCTTGAAGGGCCGCACGCTGATGAGCCTCGACATGGGCGCGCTGATCGCAGGCGCGAAATATCGCGGTGAGTTCGAGGAGCGGCTGAAGTCCGTGCTCGACGAGGTGAAGAACGCTGACGGCCAGATCATCCTCTTCATCGATGAGATGCACACCCTGATCGGGGCGGGCGCGTCGGAAGGCTCGATGGATGCGTCGAACCTGCTCAAGCCCGCGCTGTCGCGCGGCGAGCTGCATTGCATCGGCGCCACCACGCTCGATGAATATCAGAAGTATGTCGAAAAAGACCCCGCGCTCCAGCGCCGCTTCCAGCCGGTGTTCATCGCCGAGCCGACCGTCGAGGACACGATCTCGATCCTGCGCGGGATCAAGGACAAGTACGAACTCCACCACGGCGTGCGCATCACCGACGGGGCAATTGTCGCGGCGGCGAAGCTGTCGGATCGCTACATCCAGAACCGGTTCCTCCCCGACAAGGCGATCGACCTGATGGACGAGGCCGCCAGCCGCATCCGCATGGAGGTGGAGAGCAAGCCCGAGGAGATCGAGGGCCTCGACCGGCGGATCATCCAGCTCAAGATCGAGGAACAGGCGCTCCAGAAGGAAACCGACCAGAACTCCAAGGACCGCCTTGTGGCCCTGCGGGAGGAACTGGCGAACCTTGAACAGCAGTCAGCCGAGCTCACCACCCGGTGGCAGAACGAACGCGACAAGATCCAGGCCGAAGGCAAGATCAAGGAGCAGCTCGATGCCGCACGGCTGGAGCTGGAACAGGCCCAGCGCGAAGGCGATCTCGGCAAGGCAGGCGAGCTGTCCTATGGCACGATCCCTGCGCTTGAGAAGCAGCTGGCCGAAGCCCAAGGGCA
>RDXA01000437.1 GCA_004292705.1 Sphingomonadales bacterium
ATCAGCCATGAGGCCTGCCCTCCTCGCGGTGCTTCATCTCCGGGGCCATGGTGCCTGCGGGCGTCACGACCAGGTCGGTTTCGAACGTGCCTGCGCCCTTGAACGTGAGCGTGAGCGGAACCTTGTCCCCGGCCTTGAGCGGCTGCTTCAAATCCATCAGCATCACGTGGTAGCTGCCGGGCTTGAGCGTAACCTCGCCGCCCGCCGGAATTTCCAGACCATCCGCAAGCTGGCGCATGCGCATCACCCCGCCGTCCATCGACATGGTGTGGATTTCGACCCGGCCCGCGACTGGCGTGCTGCCGCCGGTGAGCCGGTCGGCGGCGGTGCCGGTGTTGGCTATGGTCATGAAGGCCCCGCCCGCGTTCTGTCCCTCGGCGGTCTCGCGCGACCAGGGTTCGGTCACGGCTATGAAGCTGGCGGCGGTTTCGGTGGCGGCGGGGGCCTCAGGGGCCTCGTTGCAAGCGGCGAGCAGGAGGGTGCTGCCGAGCAGAGCAGCGGCAAGGGTTGTGCGGATCATGATGAGGTCTCCTCAGGTGATGCTGGATTGCGGCGTGCGGCCGCGAGTTCGCGGGTGATGAGCGGGGCGATGGCGCGGCGTTCCTCGAGGCTGAGGCAAGCGCCGATCTCGACGCTGCGTTCGCGGTTGGTGAGCCACAGGCGCAGGCGCGCCGGACTGCTGTCGTCGGCAATAAGGCGCGTGCCGATCAGGGGCCATTCGACCGTGTCGTGCTTCAGGCTGCGCCAGCGCACACGGCCCTGCTCGATCGCCAGCCACTCGGCCGCAGGCTGCGTGCGGCTGTGCCATTCAAGCGCGCCGACGAGCAACGCCATCGTGCCGATGGCATAGGCTGGCACCAGCCATTGCCCGCGCAAGGCAGGCAGGATCGCCATCGCCATGAAGACGGCGATGAGCACGGTGAAGGTGACGCGCGCATCTTGGGACAGGTGCGAGCGGTGCTCCTGCAGATGCACAAGCACGGCGCGCGGAGCGGCGGGAGCGGCGGCTCTAACCGCCTGTGGCTGCCCCTCGGGGCAGTCCGTTATGGCATACATGGAATTGATACTCCGACAGCCCGCCCCGCCCGATGAGGGCGTGCGGCGGGCTCACCGACACATGGGTTTCAGCGTGTCAGACGGTGGCTGGAGGGCCGCGCAATTGCGGGCGCAGGAAGGGAATGTCGCGCGCAGGGAGCGCGGGCAGCGACGCGAAGCCGATCAGCAGAATGAATGCGAGCGCCGCCGCCAACAGTAGCGGATCGGTGCCGCCGAGCGCGGAATGGCCGAGGCCCGAGAAAGCGCAATGAGTTGCCTTCGCGCCCGCATCGGAATGATCGCCGCCCATATCCTGCTTGCCAGGGATGGCGATTTGCATCTTCTTGGGGCTACCGCTGGCGTCGGAGCAGATCGTCACCGTCAGGAACCGGTCCCCGCCCGCCGACAGCATGAAACCCGCCGGCACCACTGCCTTCACCACCAGCGCAAGCGCCAGAAGCACCAGCATTAGCCGGGCATGGTCACGGATCAGGGCGCGCAGGCGAGTCATCGCAGGAGGCTCATAGCTTTCCGAGGTCCGGTTGTCACGCCGCCGGGTAACTCTGGCTGGGCGAACGCAATCGAGGTTGGACGGCACGCTGTGCAGGGGTAACATCTCGACATGACGCACCCCCTCCCCTTCAAGCTCAAGATCCAGATCATGTGCGGCGACGAGATCGCGATGGGTCCGGGCAAGGCCGACTTGCTCGATGCCATCACCGCACATCGCTCGATCTCGGCAGCGGGCCGGGCGATGGGGATGAGCTACCGCCGCACCTGGCTGCTGGTCGATGCCATGAACCGTTGCTGGCAGGGCCCGCTGGTGGCGACCGTGCCGGGCAACCAGAAGGCGGGCGCACACCTGACGGAGCTTGGCGAGCAAATCCTCGCCCAGTATCGCGCGTTCCAGTGTGAGGCCGAGGAGGCCGGCAGGGGCGCGTTTGCCGCGATTTCCGGGCACCTGCTTGACGCACCGCGCCCCCCGAAGCGCAGCGAGGGGCCCGCTCGGGACACGCCTATCTCCGAAGCCTGAAGGTCACCCCCACTGTGCGCGGATCGCTGGGCGTGCCGAGGATTAGCCCCGAATGGCCCGCCTGAATGGTCACATTCTGGATATAGTCCGCATCCAGCAGGTTGCGCGCGAACACGGCGATTTCCCAGCCTTTGCCCAGACTGTCCTCACGCCGATAGCCGATGCTGGCATTGGTGAGGTTGTAGCCCTCGATGAAGGTGAAGCGCGACAGGCTCGGATCGCCGAAATAGCCGCTGCGCCAGTTGCTGTCGGCATGGAAGAACAGTGCGCCGCCTGCCACCGGCACCGTATAATCGGCGCTCAGCGTTTCGGACCAGCGCGGCAGGCCTGCGAGGCGCTGCCCCGTGAGATTGCAGGCCGCGGTCGCGGCGGTCTGCAGCTCGAGCGGACACGGCCCAGCCGGATAATCTGTATAGGTGCCATCGCCATAAGCCAGTGCACCGACCAGCGTCAGGCGCCCAATCCGCAAGTTTGCGTCAGCCTCGATCCCCTGCACCCGCACCTCGGGGATGTTGGAGAGATAGCCCCGCAGTGCCACGGTCTGACTCGAATCCACCACGGCCGCCTGAAAATCGCTGACCGTGGTGTGATAGGCGGCGAGGTTGAGCGTAAAGCGTCCGTCCCACAGTGCCGACTTGAGCCCGGCCTCCCAGGTCGTGTTGCGCTCCGGCTCGACCACGGCGGTCGCCAACGCGGGCTGGTTGTTCGCATCGAGCGGCAGGCCCGACATGTTGATACCGCCCGATTTGAACCCCCGCGCGAAGCTGGCGTAGAGCAATACATCGTCCGTCGGCTGCCACGCGATATTGGCGCGGCCCGAAAGGCTGCCTTCGCTATCGCGCGCGGAGTAGGTCTGCGGGCGCACCACGCCGAGCCGCGCGTTGATCAGCGCGGGCGAGGTTGTCGCCGGCCCGCCGAACACCTGCGTACTGTAATCGCCCTCCTTGCTCTCGTAGGTGTAGCGCAGGCCCCCGGTCAGCGTGACGCGCGGCAGGATCCGCCAGTTCGCCTCGGCAAAAGCGGCATAGCTGTTCACCGCAAAGCGTGTCTCGCCGGTCTGGCAGTAGCCATCGAGCAGGTTCGCTGGCACCGGCGTGGCGTTCGCTCCCGTCACCGTGCCGATCAGCCACGGGGCGCCATAGGGGCCAAAGATCGAATTGGGCGATCCGGTCAGCACCTGCCGGAAGAAATAGTGCCCCGCGACGTAGCTCACCGCCGCCTCGCCATCCGACGCGATCCGCACTTCCTGACTGAGTTGGTCCTGCCGCGAGGGGATGCGCTGGATCAGCTGGATTGGCAGGCCGGTATAGTCGCGGTCGTTCGCCGCGTCCCAGTTCCAGAATCGCCATGCGGTAATCGAGGTCAGGGTGGCGGGGCCGATGTCCCAGGCCGCGGTCGCCGCGATGCCGCCCTCGCTGGTCTTCACGCCGAGTTCTGCGTCGATGTCGGTGACGCGGTCATAGGGATTGGTGCTCGCTGGCGTATAGCCCGCCACCGCCCCGGACGTCTGAGGAAGGCTGCCACAACACCTGTCCGCGCACCGCCTGCGCGCCGAGCGTGTTCTGATCGCGGCCATTGGCGACGTTGCGCAGCACCCCGTCACGCCGGGTAAAGGTTCCCGACAGGCGGTAGGCGAGCGTGTCGCCCGTTATCGGACCGGTGGCCGAAAACCGCCCTTGCGCGAAGTTGCGCTCGCCCCCGCTGAGTTCGGCGTTGAAGCGGCGCGTGAAGCTCGGCGGGGCCGAAACGATGTTGATCGCCCCTGCCGTGGTGTTCTTGCCGAACAGCGTGCCCTGCGGCCCGCGCAGCACTTCGATCCGCTCGATGTCCGAAAAGTCGAAGGCGGCGGTGGCGGGGCGCGCGTGATAGACCCCGTCGACATAGTAGCCGACCCCCGGCTCGAGCCCGTCATTGGCCTGGCTGACCGCGACGACACTCGATCCCAGCCCGCGGACGGTGAAGGCGGTGTTGCGCGGATTGGCCGAGGAATAGTTGAGCGCGGGCACTAGCGTGGTGAGGTCGCGGGTGCCCAGCGTGTAGGACTGCTCCAGCAAGCGCGAGTCCACCACCGAGAGCGCGGCGGGGACGTCCTGCGCATCTTCCGGACGCTGCCGCGCGGTGACGATAATGGTTTCGCTGGCCTCGCCATCCGCCGAAGCCTCTTCGGCCACGGCCGGTGCCGACAGGAGAAACGCAGCGCTGCCGAACAGCCCAAGGCGAAGAATGGTGCGCAAGGAGTCCCCCCGATCGACCGCCAAATCTATATCCTATCATATATAGATAACCTCGCCGGGCAACACCGTTTGGCGCCTCAACCTCACATCGGCATGATGAATTTCCGGAGGACAGCAATGGACCAAGCAAAGCGGGGATAGGTCGAACACCAACCAGTAGAGCGGCGCCTCAGTCCAGCTTGACTGCATTGCCGCTTCGACCTGCAACTCTGGCCTATTGCGTGATGATACAACATTACTTAATATCAAGGCGCGCTCAGGCAAGTCCCGCTCACCAGGATACCCAGCATGAATGCCACACCTGATCCTCGTCTCCCCGTAACCGTGCTCTCCGGCTTCCTCGGGGCGGGCAAGACGACACTGCTCAACCACATACTCGCCAACCGCGAAGGCAAAAGGGTGGCGGTGATCGTCAACGACATGTCCGAGGTGAATATCGACGCCGATCTGGTGCGCGGCGGCGAGGCGGCTTTGAGCCGCGCGGAGGAGACGCTGGTCGAGATGACCAATGGCTGCATCTGCTGCACTTTGCGCGATGATCTGCTGAAGGAAGTCCGCAAACTGGCCGAAGAAGGCCGCTTCGATTACCTCGTGATCGAAAGCACCGGCATTTCCGAGCCGCTCCCCGTGGCCGCCACCTTCTCGTTCCGCGACGAGAATGACGAATGCCTCGGCGATGTCGCGCGGCTCGATACCATGGCGACAGTGGTCGACGCGCTCAATCTGCTCGCCGATTATTCCAGCACCGATCTTCTCTCGGCGCGCGGGGAAACGGCGGGCGAGGGCGATGATCGCAGCCTCGTGAGCCTCTTGGTCGAACAGATCGAATTCGCCGATGTGGTGATTGTCAACAAGGCGAGCGCGGTGCCGCCCGAACATCTCGCCACGGTCAAGCAGGTGGTCGCATCGCTCAATGCCGATGCCCGCATCGTCGAAGCCGATTTCGGCAAGGTCGCGCTCGACACGATCCTTGATACCAGCCTCTATGACGAGGAGGCTTCCGAACAGCACCCGCTGTGGATGAAAGAACTCTATGACTACGCCAGCCACCGCCCTGAAAGCGAGGAATACGGGGTCGAAAGCTTCGTCTATCGCGCCCGCCGCCCGTTCCACCCGGCGACGTTCTACCGCTTCCTGACCAGTGATGTGCTCGATAAGGTGATCCGCGCCAAGGGTCATTTCTGGCTCGCCACCCGCACTGATTTCCTGGGGGAGCTGGCGATTGCCGGGCACCAGAAGACCGTCAGCCGCATGGGCCGCTGGTGGGCCGCGGTGCCCAAGAACCGTTGGCCCGACGACGGCACCTTCGAGGAGTTCGTGATCCGCCACTGGGACGCGGTGTGGGGCGACCGGCGGCAGGAGCTCGTGTTCATCGGCATCGGGCTCGACAAGGCGGCGATTACCGAGGCGCTCGATGCGTGCCTTGTGCCGACCGAGGCATTCACCCCCGAAAAGTGGGAACGCCTGAACGATCCTTTCCCCGTCTGGGGCGAGGCCCAAACCGCGCTGGAGCCTACGGAATGATCGCGGCGCAGGCCAAGCTCATGGATCAATGGGCGCAGATCCATGAGCGCGACTGCCCGCTCCACCTTGAACCGCGCGAACAGCCGCTCGAACCCAGAACGGTTTTGCGGTGACGGAAGACCCCTTCGCCGA
Organism: Sphingomonadales bacterium; assembly: GCA_004292705.1. Taxonomy (GTDB): domain Bacteria; phylum Pseudomonadota; class Alphaproteobacteria; order Sphingomonadales; family Sphingomonadaceae; genus Erythrobacter. Next base: position 5,959 of record RDXA01000437.1, read on the forward strand.
TCCCGATTTTGCAGCACGTTATGTCGACGGGCCGAAGCGGTTCGTTCCCGGGCATCAAGACATGCTGCGCATGAGCTCCCAGCTCCTCGCTGAGGACGCGCCCGATGAGGCGAACATCCTTGTGGTTGGCGCAGGCGGCGGGATCGAGCTTCAGCACTTTGCGCAAGCGCAGCCCGGTTGGCGTTTCACTGGTGTCGATCCGTCATCCGAAATGCTGGCAGTAGCTCGCCAGACGCTGGGTGAGTTATGTGACTGCTGTGATCTTGTCGAAGGAACGATCGACGCTGCACCGCCGGGCCCGTTTGACGGCGCGACCTGTTTGCTGACGCTTCACATGATCCCGGACGACGGGGCCAAGCTTGCGACCTTGCAGGCCATCCGCAGCCGCTTGCGTCCTGGAGCGCCTTTCGTTGTCGTCGATCATTGCCTCGACAGATCCGATCCGCAGTTCGCGCACAAACTGGATCGTTATGCGCGTTTCGCGCTGGATTCCGGCGCACCGCCCGACGATGTGGCGCGGGCGTGCGAAGGTATCCGTCAATTCGTTCCGATGATATCGCGGGAGAGAGAAGGCCAACTACTTGCCGAGGCTGGGTTTCGTGACATTGAAATCTTCTATGCGGGCCTGCTGTGGACGGGTTGGAGCGCGCGCGCATGACGCGGGTGCGAGGGTGGATTTCACCCGCGCTCGCTGCGATGACCTTTGCGCTGGGTGCGCCCGCGATTGCGCAGGCGGACGCTGTAACCCCAGCTGAGCCTGACGTTGCGCCGCCTCCGCCGCAGGCATCGACCGAGACCTATCCGCGCTCTTTCTTCGACCGGTTCTACCCACAAACGGCGCTCGACCTGCTCGAACGCGTGCCGGGCTTCAGCCTCGATACCGGCGCCGAACTGCGCGGCTTTGCCGGGGCTGCTGGCAATGTGCTGGTCGATGGCGAACGGCCCACGATCAAGTCTGGCGGGCTGGAAGATTTCCTCAGCCGCATCCCCGCCGACGCGGTCGAACGGATCGAGGTCTCGCGCGGCGCGCAGCGGGCGGGCGAGACTGCCGGACAAGGCCTCATCGCCAATGTCATCCGCAAGCCGCAGAGCTTTGCGGGCACGTGGTCGGGCGAGTTGGAACGTAACCCCGCAGGCCTCATCTACCCGCGCGGCGAGGTGTCCTTCACTGCCCCGCTCGGCGCATGGTCGACCACCACCAAGTTCAACGCTTTCTGGGAACAGTTCACCTTCGACAATATCGATCGCATCCGCCGCGAGGCGGACGGGAGGTTGGTGGCGTTCGACGAGGAGACTTTGCCATCGACATTGCGCGATGCGTTCATCGCGACCGACGCCAAACGGTTGCTCGCAGGCGGCACACTCACCTTGAACGCCCGCTTCGGCAATAGTCGCTTCTACCAGGAAACCGGACGCGATGGGTTTCTCGGGCGCGAACCCGATGGCGGACCGGCGGATCGCCGCACCGACATCCGTCTCGATTCCGAATTCTGGCAAGGCGAATTCAGCGCCGACTGGACCGGCACGGTGACGCGCGGCTGGGTGTTGAAACTGCTCGCGCTCGGCGCCTTTACCGATGGCGAGGAAAGCTCGGCCAATGTCGTTTCGCAGCCACCCGGAGCTGCACCGGTGATCAACCGCTTTGCTGCCGAACGCCTGCCGATTGAGGCCTTGACCCGGGCGACGATTGGAAAGCTTGAAGGCACGTTCAAGCCCGAATTCGGGATCGAGATCGCTTACAACCGGCTCGGTTCGCGCATCGCGCTTGAAGTCGAGGATGAAAGCGGCGTGCGCCCGATTGCGCTGCCGGCTTCGGATGTGACCGTGACTGAATGGCGCGGCGAGACCTTTGGCAATCTCACGTGGGCGGTCGCACCGCGCTGGACACTGGAGGCTGGGCTGGCGGCGGAATTCTCGCAGATCATCGTTTCGGGTGATGCCAGCGGGCGCAACGAATTCACCTTCCTCAAACCCTCGCTCGCCTTGACCTTTCAGGCCTCGAAGGCGCTGCAATTGCGCGCTGCAATGCGCCGGACCGTCGGCCAACTCGACTTCAACGATTTCGCCGCATCGGCTAATGCCGAGGATGATCGCTTCCTTGCGGGCAACCCCAATCTTGGCCCCGATCAGACCTGGCGCGCGAGCCTGACCGGCGATCTGCGGCTGCGCGGCGGCATTGCGCTGAATGTTCAGGCATTCCACGAATGGCGCAGCGATGTGCTCGAACAAGTCGTCCTGCCGAGCGGAGTGCCGGGTCTCGCCAATGCCGGGTCGGCGCGCGTTTGGGGGATCGAAAGCGAAGCTGCGCTGCCTTTGGCAGGGTTCATCAAGGGCGGTTTGATCGAAGTGTTCGCCGATTTCCGCGATGCTGATTTCCGCGATCCGATCACAGGGGAAAGCCGCAAGGTGACTGGCCTCACCAATCCGGAGATTGTGATCGACTTCCGACAGGATGTGACCGACGCGCGCTTCGCCTGGGGACTGACCTATGAACCACCATCCCGGACCGCGAGCTTCTTTGCCAATGAAGCTATCATCGACCGTCGCGGTCGGCGGATTACGGCCTTTGTCGAAACGACGCGCTTCTTCGGGGTGAAGATGCAGCTGGAAGTGCGCAATATTGGCCAAGTGCAGTTCCCGCGCGACCGCCTGCTCTTTACCCCCGACCGAGCGGGTGCCTTCATTGGCTCGGAAGTGCTCGACCGCGAGCGCGGTGAATTCATCAAGTTTACGGTTTCGGATCAGTTTTGACGCTGTTTCAGCGGTCTCAAAAGGCGTTTACGGGCACTCCAATCGTGACCACCGCGTCACCTGCCTCCACCGGCGGCCCGGTAATGCCGTAAAGCGCATAACCATTGATAGGGGAGAGGATCTGCTCAATTTCGCGGCCTGCATAGTCACGAATGGTGCCGATAAGTTCGCCCTTTTCCAGCGCGCGCGGACCGGGCTTGGCCGGGTGAAATACGCCCTCAGACGACGCGGTTGCGGAAGCGGTGCCTTCGAACAGTCGGGCTGGCGGCGGCACGTCGTGTATCGGCCCTTGGACCATTCCGAGCGCGACGAGACCATTCTCAACCCCCGTGACGATAGCGGCCACATGGGCCTCCTCACGGCTGCCGTTCTGGCCGATTTCGACCAGGATGGTCGGCTTGCCCATCGCTACGCCCTGCCGGTTGAGCGAGCGGCCGCGATCGATCTGCTCCTGCGTGTCCATGCTGTAACGCACGATATTGGGAAAGCCGAAGCCGCGCGCGACTTGCAGTGCCAGCGAGAAATCAGTGGCAAGCGGCCCGCCGTAAACGCCAACAAAGGCATCGAGAAACTCTGCCCCGTCGCCGCTGTGCACGTCCATCAGGAAGTCACTACAGGCCACCACTTCGCGCGCGATCAGGTCGGCGATGCGTTCCGTCTGCGTGCCGTGGGGATTGCCGGGAAAGACACGGTTCAGGTTCTTGCGATCAACCGGATTGACGTTGGGTGATCGCCCTTCAAAGCCATTGATATTGGCGATGCGAACCAGCACCAGCGTGCCGGAAAGCGCCGCCGGATCGACCCGTTCCGCCAGCCGCTCGGCAGCAAGGATCGAGGCGAACTCGAACCCGTGCACCCCGGCGACCACGGCCAGCACCGGGCCGGGCTTTGCGCCGTGGATCACAGTGACCGGGATGAAGGTCGACCCGTCGCTGCCCTCAGGCACCGGGATGCGGAAATCCTTACGGCTTCCCGGCGTGATGCTCTCGTTGGCGATTGTGAAAGGTAAAGGCTCCGCTGACACAGGCGTCGCAAGCATGGCAAACAGCAGGGCGGCGAGAAGCAGACGAAATGTCTTCATTGTGGGGGAGTATAGTCCGGCAGTCCGGCAAAAACAGCCGGATCATAGGATGGATCGCGGAACAGCATCGGATAGTGGAATGCGCGCAGTTCCGCGTGATAGGCGCGCACCGCGTCCTCATAGGCGATCATCGCGGCGGTATCGGTTTGCGCCAGGCGTTCGAACCCGCGCTCGACCAGTGATGTGGGGGACAGGAAAGCTGCCATTCCGGCAGCCCGGTCGCGTGCGATCCGCCCTTGGCGATAGGCCTGCACCACCGGAGCCGCCTTTTGATCGCCCACGAACTGGAAGGCGTAATACCATTTCCATTCGAACGGCTTGGTGACTTGGCCCAGGGATTGCCATTCGGGATGGGCGGCAAGGAATGGGCGCATGGTCGCTTCCTTGGGAAGGTCCCACGCATCGTTGACCGCTTCGCGCTGAAGCATCAGGATTTCCGCTCCATCGGGAACCGGGGTCTGCGCTTCGATCGCGGCCCGCGCGATCGCCGGCCCCAGCAGGGCAAGAGCAAGCCAGATGCCAACTAGGGCGGCCAGCAGCACCGGCGGGGTGGCTTGAATGCGGCCGACCGCCTCGATGATCAGGCACCAGATGGCGAGCCCGCCGATCACCAGCGCGCTGCCTGCGGCCACCTTGGTCAGCGCTGCCCCTTCCACGGCCGCACCGACCCAGAAAGGCAGCAGCAGCGCCAGCGCCAGCCCCACAAAGCGCAGGGCGGCCCTCGGCAACCACAGGCGGGAAGGCTTGCCTGCGGTCGCCACCAGCAGATCATGGCGCCCTGCTACCCGTTCGGCGGCGCGCAGGTCGTGCAGCAGCAGGATCAGCAACAGCGGCGCGATTGCTGCGGCGAGGAAAGCGAAATCGAACCGCCCGATCAGCCCGAAATCGGCGTTCTTGGTATCCGCCTCGTGAATCTGGCTCTCAAGCGAAAGCATCCGCACCCGGTGCAGCCACGGCGCGGTGTCACGCTGGCCAAGCGCGGCAAAGGCAAAATGCGACGGCGGCGCATAGGTGAGATGGAAGGCGGCATAGGCCGCACCGCCCCAGTCTTCCTGCCCTTCAAGTGCATTGGTGCGGTCCTTGGCATCCTCGATCAGCAATTCGGCAATGGTGGCGCGCTGTTCGCGCACCTCGGCAATGCCGAACCCGGTTGCGGCGACCGAGAGCAGGAAGGCGAGCGCGATCCAGAGCACCGCGCCTCTGTCGCGCGCCAGAAACCGCCCTTCGCGCAGCAGCACTCTCATGGCTCCAATCTCCGCGCGCCAACCGCGATCACGCCGGCCAGCGCAACCAGCCACCCCAACATCATCGCCAGTGGCAGCATCGCGCGCGCCAGTCGCTC
>RDXA01000438.1 GCA_004292705.1 Sphingomonadales bacterium
ATCGCGGCGGCCTTGTCCGCGCCCCAGCGGGCGGTGACGCGCCCGGGCAAGGTGGGAGCTTCAGGCAGGACCACGCCCTGCTTCACCAGCGCCGAGAACACCCCGTGCGCCAGCCGGCGCGGGCCGCCTGCTAGCAGCGGCAGGCCGGTGGCGATCACCGCGTGCGGCGGGGTTTCGAGCCTGAGCGCCTGCGCCAGCATCAGCCGCAGCACCATGCGCGCCTTGGCGTCTTCGGGCAGGTTCTGCTGCGTCGCGCTGTCGATCAGGGCATCGCAATCGGTGAGCCAGCGCAGGGTCTCGCCCGCAATCGCCTTGGCGAGCGCGCGGTCGGGCGCCTTGCGGATGTCGGCAAGACCTGCGCCCTCGGCCTGCTCCAGCGTCTCGCCCCGCCGGAACACGGCATCAAGCAGGCGGAGCGCGGCGCGGCGAACAGGGAGACCGGGAGGGAGAGCCATCATTGGGCCCTAGAGCATCGCGCGAAAAAGTGGGAACCGGTTTTTCGCTCCCCGGCGATGCCGGCCACAGGAACCCGCCCCTACCCTCGCTTGAAACAAAGTGCCAGCATGGGCATTGACATCATATGACCTGGGAAAAGTCCGAAGCCGCGAAGAACTTCAAGAAGCCCGCTCACTGGACCAACGATCCAGTGCCCGCGCCCAAGGCTGTCACAAACGAAGAGAAGCTCTCCCCCACACGCTACGGCGACTGGGAGCGGGGCGACGGGATCGCGGTGGATTTCTAACGCGGAGGTGATTGACTCACCATTCGGCGGCATAGCCGCCGCAAGGCCAACCGGCCGCCCGCAGCGACGCGATCTTCAGATCGCATGAGCGAGGATTTCGCAGCGCGGACGCGCTGCGGAAAATCAAAGACTCGTGAAAGTGACCTTCAGCCCGTCCTTGGGCTGGGGGATCGGCCAGTCCTGCCATTCGGGGTTGTAACCCGCCGCCGCCTCGATGCGGTAGCGCTGGAGCAACTGGGCGAGCAGGATCTTCACCTGCATATAGGCAAAGTGCAGCCCCAGGCACATATGCGCCCCGCCGCCGAACGGCACCCAGGCATATTTGTGGCGCGCCTTCACCTGTTCCGGCGTGAAGCGCAACGGATCGAAGGTGAAGGGATTGTCCCAGTATTCCTCGGAATGATGGGTCCAGTAGATGTTGATGCCCACCATCGCGCCCGCCGGAATGCGGTAGCCGCCATATTCGAATTCCCGCAAAGCGCGGCGCGGCATCGAGGGCACCGGCGGCACCATCCGCAGCGATTCCTTGAACGCCATTTCGGTGAGATCGAGCTTGGCCAGATCATCATAGTCGAGCGGGCGCGGATTGCCGTCCCCGTCCGGCCCGCCGGTCACCGCCATGATCTCCTCGCGCAGCTTTTCCTGCCATTCGGGGTTGGTGGCCAAGTGGAAGATCAGCGAAGTCGCCGAGGAGGTGATGGTGTCATGCGCCGCCATCATCAGGAAGTTCATGTGATCGACCACCTCGTCGACCGGCAGCAGCGAGCCATCCTCGCGGGTGGCGGTGGCGAACTGGCTGAACATGTCCTGCCCGCCGCCTTCGGCCCGGCGGCGCAGGGTTTCGCGGGTGAAATATTCCACCAGATAGGCGCGGCCATCGACGCCCTTCTTCATCTTGGTGAAGGGCAGCGGCTTTCTGACCGGCGCGACCGAGGCCTGCACCATGTCGACAAAAGCCTCGTTGATGGTGTCGGCTTCGGGCCCCCACGGCAGGCCGATGAAGCTGTCGGCGGCCAGATCGAGCGTGAGCTTCTTGATCGCCGGGTAGAACTCCATCGGCCCTGTCCAGGTCGCGACTTCGCGGGCGATCCCGCGATTGAGCGCGCCGGAGTAATGCCGCATCGGCTCGGGCTTGAAGGCGATCGACAGGGCGCGGCGGTCAATCCGGTGATGCTCGAAATCCATCAGCATCAGCCCGCGCGGGAACAGCTGGTCGAGCACCGGGCCCCAGCCCTGCTCGGACGAGAAGATCTTGTCCTTGTTGAACAGCAGCAGCTCGTTCGCCTCGGCCCCGATCAGCGCGATCTGCCAGCCGCCGAAAGCGCGGTTCTTGTAGACCTTGCCATGCTTGGCGATCATGCGCGCGGCGAAGGCATGCGGATCGGCCAGCATGGTGAAGGTGTTGCCGACCAACGGCCAGCCTGCCTCGCCCGGGATATGGGCAAGATCGGCTTCGCTGAGGCGCTGTTCGCCCCAGTGGCGGGGGGCACCATCAGGTGCCGTTTCAGCGGAACGCGGGGCTTCGGCAAGAGTGGCCATTTTACGTCGATGCTCCGGTGAAGGTTCGGATTCGCAACTGACTCTGATGTAAATACTCGCGCCGGTCAATCTCGCCTGAATGTCAAATCCAGCCGGAAAGCTCCCGGCGCAACATTGTCTCGATCATGGCAAGGCCGTGATCCGAGGTGTTGAGGCAATCGAGCACGGCGTAGTCCTCGCCCCCATGCTCCATGAATTCGTCGCGCCCCTCCAGCGCCAATTCTTCCAGCGTTTCCACACAGTCCGCCGCAAATCCCGGCGCGGCGACAACCAGCCGCTTGGTGCCCTTGTCACCCTCGGCCATCAGTGTCGCATCGGTCGAAGGTTCGAGCCAGGCCGCCGGGCCGAAGCGCGACTGGAACGTGGTTTCAAACCGCACGCCTTCAAACGCGGGCCGGGTCGCCAGCTCCTCGCGCAGCAGCCGTGCGGTCTTGGAGCAGTGGCAATAGTAGGGATCACCCTTTTCCAGCGTCTGCTGCGGCATCCCGTGAAAGCTCAGCAGCATGACTTCGGGCTTGAAAGTCAGCCCCTGCACCTGACGGGTAAGGTCATCGGCGAGCGCGGCGAGAAAGCTCGGTTCGTCGTGATAAGGCGGCACGAACCGCAGCGCGGGCTGCCAGCGCATCTTCTTGAGCACCCGCGCCACCTCGTCAAACACGGTGGCGGTGGTGGCGGCGCAATACTGCGGATACATCGGCGCGATCAGGATGCGGTCGCAGCCGTCGGCCATCAGCGCGGTCAACCGGCTTTCGATCGAGGGATTGCCGTAACGCATCGCCCAATCGACCGTGACCTTGTCGCCAAAGCGTCCCACCATCGCTTCGGCCTGGCGCGAGGTGATGTCGGCCAGCGGCGATCCCCGCTCCGTCCAGATCTTGGCATAGGCCTTGGCGCTTTTCTGCGGGCGCGTGTTCAAGATGATCCCGCGCAGGATCAGCTGCCAAGCGATGGGAGGGATCTCCACCACCCGCGTATCGGACAGAAACTGCTTGAGATAGCGCTTGACCGAATCCGGGTCCGGCCCGTCGGGCGTGCCGAGGTTGATCAGCAACACGCCGATCTGGCCGCTTTTCGCAGGAGGATGATCGCCCGGAAGGCGCTGGGTCTGCCAGGTCATAGCCCGCCTAACGCCTGCCGCGCGTTTCGTTTCCGGGCGCAGCCGATTGCTGGCATGTGCTGTGACAAAATTGTCGGGGTCATATCCCGTCCGAAAGTAAGGGCAGTCGTCTCAGCCGCAAGCCCGTAGCCGAAAAGAGTGCGTTGGCAATCGCGGGCGGGGCAACCACGGTGCCCAGTTCTCCCGGATCGGCGGGCGGGGCTTCGCTGGCGAGAAATTCGATCCGCATTTCGGGGCAATCGGCAAGGGTCGGCAGGCCGAGCGCGGTATCGTCCGCCGCATCCGGCAGCCCGGTACGCAGCTCCACCGCATTGCCGAGCGCGATGCCGATGCCGAACACGAGGCCTCCCTCGATCTGCTGCTTGGCGATGTCGTGGTTGATGATCCGGCCGATATCCGCCGCCGCCGAAAGGCGGATCACGCGCACCCCGCCTTCGCCCTGTCGCGCGGTGGCGACGCAGGCGATACGCGCGGCCTCTGGTCCCTCGCCAATCCGTGCGCAGGCGATGCCCTGCCCGCTCTGGTCGGCGCCGCCGTCCCACCCGGCAAGCTGCGCTGCGCGCTGAAGGCAGGCAGCCAGCCGCACGTCACCGCCCAGCATCGACATGCGGAACGACAGTGGCTCGCGCCCGTACTTGGCGGCGATCTCGTCGATGAAGCTTTCGATCGCGAAAATCGTCGGCCCGTGCGAATTGCCGCGCACCCGTCCGACCGGCAGATCGATTTCCGCCGGGATGTGCTCCACCAGCAGGCCGGGGATCTGATAAGGCGGCACTGCGCCCTCGCAGGCGAGCGGATCGGGCTGGCCCGTCGTCTCCCGGATCGCAGCCATGCTGGTACGGTTGCCGAACAGGCGCTGGCCGAATTCGCGCGCCGCTGGCGGAGTGGCGATGCGGATGCGCATGGCGTCAATCGCACCCTCCGCCCCATTGGCGCCGCCCTTGGAAAGCTGGGCACCGAGCAGCATCCATACCGGCGGGCGCGGGCGGGCGCGGATCAATTCGTCCCGGCGTGGCCAGACGAGCTGCACCGGGCGGCCCAATTCGCGGGCGATGAGTGCAATCTCGATCGCGTGGTCATGTTCGAGCCGCGCATCGAAGCTGCCGCCTGCGGGCATGGGGTAGAGCGCGACGTCCTCTGCGGCGACGCCAATGGCGCGGGCCGCTGCGACACGCGCCTGCTCGGGCGCCTGCGAGGCGATCCACAGCTCCAACCGCCCTTCCTCGAAGCGGGCGGTGGCTGTGGCGGTTTCGAGCGGCGCGGCATAGGCTGGCTCGACCTCGTAGCGCCGGCCAATATCGACCCGCTGCATCCCCTCGCCGCCATAGCCGGCCTCGGCAATGACATGGGCTTCGCCTGCGGTCAGCAGCGTGCCGAGCCGCGCGGCAATGTCGGGGCTGTTGGCCGGGCTTGCGACCTTGAACCGCGGTTTCATCGCGGCGAGCGCGCTTTCCGCGCTCCACCAAGTGTCAGCGGCGACCGCCAGCCAGCGCTTGCTCTCGACGATCCCCGCAAGACCCCTGATCCCGGCAGCGGCATCGCGGTTGAATCCGGCCAGTTCCGACCCATCGACGGGTCCGTGGCGGATCGATGCGAACACCATGCCCGGCAGGCGCACGTCTCCGGCAAAGCGCCATGAGCCGTCGACTTTGGAGGGAAGGTCGATGCGCGGGAAGGCTGGTGCCCCGTCGACATCGGCAGGCAGCGGCTTTTCGCGCAAAGGCTCGGGCCGGAGGGGTGGAGGATCAGGCGGGGTGTAATCGGCCGCCCCCTCGGCCAACTCGCCAAAGCTGGCACGGTTGCTGCCATGCGTGACAAAGCCGTTTGCGACCTCGCACTCCTCCTGGGCCACGCCCCAGCGCGATGCGGCTTCCTCGGCCAGCATGGTGCGTGCCGCAGCGGCGGCCTCGCGACAAGGCAATTCATAGGCGGCGAGCGAAGTGCCCGCTGCGGTTGCATTGAAGCGCTGCGACTGGGCAAAACGCAGTGCGATCAGATCGTCGCTCGCCGTGGAGATGCCGGCGAAGGCCGGATCCCACAATGCCATCCACTTCTGCGCCAGCGGGACATTGGCATAGGCACCCGAAACCGGCGCTGGCTCGACGGCGATCTGCCGCCAGTCGGCACCGAGTTCATGGGCGACGATTTGCGGCAGCAGAGTGGTGATCCCCTGCCCCATTTCGAGCTGCGGCACGGCGACCGTCACCACCCCGTCGGCAGCGATCTTCAGCCAGGCACCGAAGACATGCTCGCCGCGCGCAGCGACCAGCGGGCTCGCATAGCTGCGCGGCATCAGCCACCAGGCGACCACCAGGCCACCGCCTGCCGCTGCTCCGGCCAGAAGGCCGCGCCGGGTGACCTGCATCGCCTAAACCGTCCCGGTGTCGAGCCAGCGGGCCAGCTTTTCGGCGATGGCGCGGAACGGGGCGGCGGTCTCGTCGTCACCCGCGGCAGGCGGCTCGCCCCTGTCGCCCGCGATGCGGGTTGCCAGCGTCAGCGGGACGCGGCCGAGGAAGGGGATTTCCAGCGCGGCGGCGAATGTCTCGACCCCGCCCTGTCCAAAGGGATCGCTGATCTCGCCGCAATGGGGGCAGGCATAGCCCGCCATGTTCTCGACAAGGCCGATGATCGGGACATTGCCCTGCTCGAACAATTGCCCGGCCCGCGCCGCGTCGATCAGCGCGAGGTCCTGCGGGGTCGAGACCAGCACCGCACCGTCGGGCCTGTGGGCCGAAAGCATCGAGAGCTGCACATCGCCCGTCCCGGGCGGCAGGTCGACCAGCAGCAGATCGGTCTCGCCCCAATCGGCATCGACCAGCTGGGTGAGCGCCTTGCCCGTCATCGGCCCGCGCCACGCCAAAGCCTTGCCGGGGGCGACGATGTGACCCATCGAGAGCACCTTGACGCCATAAGGGCTGTCGATCGCCACCAGCTTGTCGCCGCTGGGGGTAGCGGTGGGCTTGATCCCCTCGGTCCTGAGCAGCTTGGGCTGGGAGGGGCCGTAGATGTCACCATCGATCACGCCGACCCGGCGTCCCATCCGCGCCAGCGCAACAGCGAGATTGGTGGTGAGTGTCGATTTGCCCACCCCGCCCTTGCCGCTTCCCACAGCGATCAGCCGACGGCGGCGCCGCTCCCCTATGAGCGCGACACGGACCTCGTCGATTTCCGGCAGGACATCGAGCGCCGCGGTGATCGCTGCTTCAAGTTCGGCGCGACCGGAATCGGACAGGTCGCCGGCCTCGGCCACAATCACCGCACGGCGCATGGCGATGCGGGCCGAGCGCAGACGATGGTTGATTTCCGGGCTGAGTGCGGCTCGAATGAGCGCCTCGTCGGCATCCAGTAGCGGGGTTGTAGCAGGCTGGTTGTTCATTTCGGCACGCCTCTACCACCAATTTCACGCAGCGAACCCCTGTTTTTCGCCGGATAGCGTGCTTATAAACCCAATATGCAAAGACTGGACGGCTGGAGAGAACGTCTTGGCACAGGCCTGAAAGGCCTTGCCATGGCTGGCAAGAACAACCCTTGGGGCGGCACCGGAGGCGGTGACGAGCCGGGCGATGGCGAGCCTTCGGGCGATGGTGGTGCAGGCGGAGGCTCGGGCGATGGCCCGCGCAACCCGTGGCTCCCCGGCGGGCGCGAGCCTGGCAAGCGCCGTTCCGCCAGCATCGAGGACATTTTCAAGAGCCGCGGCCCCGAAGGCCCGCGCCGCGACGGAGGTGAAGGCGGCAGGCCGACCTTCCGTCTGCCCGAACGCCCCGACGGCAAGAGCTGGGTACCGATGATCCTCGGCGGAGTTGCGCTGGTATGGGTCGCGGTGACAAGCTTCCACTTCATCCAGCCGGGCGAACAGGCGGTGGTGACGTGGCTCGGCGGGAAGTATTATTCCACGCTGGATTCCGGCACGAACATCACTGCACCCTGGCCGATCCACATGGTCGAGAAGGAAAACGTCACACAAGTGCGGCTGGAGGAGGTGCCCGGAACCAAGACCGAGAAGCTGATCCTGACCGGCGATCAGAACCTCGTTGACCTCAGCTATCTGATCCGCTGGAATATCTCCGACCTCACGCTCTACAAGTACCAGCTGAGCGATCCGCGCAACGCGCTGCTCGAAATCGGCGAGGCGGCGATGCGTGCCGCGGTTGCCCGTCAAAAGCTCGATGCGGTGCTGACCGGCGCAGGCCGGGCCGAGATCGAGCAGGACGTGCGCATGGCGATGCAGGCGCGGCTCGATGCCTATCGTGCGGGCATCAGCGTGCAGGGGATCGAAATCAACAAGGTCGATCCGCCCAGTCAGGTCGAAGAAGCATTCAAGGACGTCTCAAGCGCGCAGCAGGATGCTGAC
>RDXA01000255.1 GCA_004292705.1 Sphingomonadales bacterium
CCCGGCGCAGCACCCGGCCCCTTTGCGCGCGGCACGCTCACCGATCCGGCTTCCAAGACCTGCGGCGCACCACTGATGGGCCCCTTCATCGGCAAGCTCGCCGATCAGGCCACGCGCGCCGAGATCGCCAATATGCTCGGGCGCACCGACAATCTGCGCTTCGTCGCCTATGGCAGCGGCGGCTTCGTCAATCCCGATCCCACCAATCCGCGCCTCTCGATCATGCTCGATGCGCAAAACATCATCCGCGACGCGCGCTGCGGGTGACAAGGGCACGCAATCGGCAACATTCCCGACTTGCACCTCGCGCAATAATCGGCAAAGACCATCGCCATGACGGGACACGGACTTGCGCTGCTTCGACTTATACGCCCTTGGGCGTAGGAAGCCGCGCGTCAGGCACAGCGCGGCACCGCTCCCAAGGGTAACCTGCCGCAGCCATCCTTCCCTTCCCGCGACGAGCTTTCCGCCATGCCCATGCTCACAGAGCCTTCCGTCAAGTATCGCCCGTTTGGCCAGATCAATCTGCCCGACCGCCAATGGCCCTCGCGCCTGATCACCCGCGCGCCGCGCTGGCTTTCGACCGATCTGCGCGACGGCAACCAGTCGATCATCGACCCGATGGACGCTGTGAAGAAGCGGCGGTTTTTTGACCTGCTAGTCGAGATCGGGCTGAAGGAAATCGAAGTCGGCTTCCCCAGCGCAGGCGCGACCGAGTTCGATTTCATTTCCGGCCTCGTGCAATCGGACGCCATCCCTAATGATGTGGTCGTGCAGGTGCTGACCCAGAGCCGCGAGGACCTGATCCGCACCAGCTTCGCCAGCCTCGAAGGCGCGCGCGCTGCGATCGTCCACCTTTACAACGCGGTCAGCCCGGCATGGCGCGACATCGTGTTCCGCATGACGAAGGAGGAGGTAAAAGCCATCGCGGTCGCCGGTGCCAAGGTGATGCGCGACGAGGCGGCGAAGTATCCCGGCACCGACTGGCACTTCCAGTATTCGCCGGAGACCTTCTCCACCGCCGAACTGGACTTCAGCATCGAGGTCTGCGCGGCGGTGATGGAGGTGCTTGCACCCACCCCTGAACATCCGATCATCCTCAATCTGCCCGCCACGGTCGAGGCGGCGACGCCCAATATCTATGCCGACCAGATCGAGTATTTCTGCCGCCACCTGCCCAACCGTGACAGCGCAGTGATCAGCCTCCACACCCACAATGATCGCGGCACCGGGGTCGCGGCGGCGGAGCTCGGCCTGATGGCGGGCGCCGACCGCGTCGAGGGCTGCCTGTTCGGCAATGGCGAGCGCACCGGCAATTGCTGCCTCGTGACGATGGCGCTCAACCTGTACACGCAGGGTGTCGATCCGGGGCTCGATTTCTCCGACATCGACCGGGTGATCGAGACAGTCGAATACTGCAACGATATCCCCGTCCACCAGCGCCACCCCTATGGCGGCGAACTGGTCTACACAGCATTCTCCGGCAGCCATCAGGACGCGATCAAGAAGGGCTTCGAAGCGCGCGAGGCGCAGAATGACGAGCAGTGGCGCGTGCCTTATCTGCCCATCGACCCGGCCGATCTCGGACGCTCTTACGAAGCGGTGATCCGGGTCAATTCACAGTCCGGCAAGGG
>RDXA01000256.1 GCA_004292705.1 Sphingomonadales bacterium
ATTATATGTAGCGTCGCGAATTGGCCTGCGCCGCTTCCATCCTGAGGCCGATTCCCGCGCATGAATCAGCCTTGCTCGAAGCGGGCGAGAGCGCGCGATGTAGGAGTGGCCCTGCACGATGTCAATGCGGGCACGGCGGGATGCGGGACGAACCGCCCCCAATCCCGAGGGGTTACCGCAAAACAACGCGCTCAATATCGTTTTTCAATATTATTGATTGACGATATGCCGCGAATCGGATTAGAGGGAATTTATCGATTTACGATGTACCCAATCAAGGAGATCAATATGCCTCGCTACATGAACACGACCCTTGCCGCGCTTGCCGCGCTTGCGCTCACCCTCGGCTCGATCGGCGCGATCGTCACCGTTCCGTCGGCGCAGGCCGCCTCCCAGACGCCGCTTGCAGCGCCCGAACTCGCCTGAACACGAACCCGAAGGATTAGGCCATGAACTTCCGCAGCTCTGACCCGCTTCTTACCGCGGCCAAGGTGGTCGTCGCCCTGCTGATTGCACTCAGCGTCTTCGTGATGGCAATGATCACCATTGCGCTAGGCGCTTTGCTCAGCATTGAACGCACCGGTCTGATGGCCGATCTGGCTTCGGCCGGTGCGCCGCAATTCGCCTACTGGATCGTTGTCTTGGCGATCGCCATGCTCATCGCTCTGTTCTGGCATGCCCTCCAGTTCCTGCGCGATTTGTGGTCGATCATCGCATCGGTCGATGCGGGCGATCCGTTCCGTCTGGCGAACGCAGATCTCCTCAACCGGATGGGCTGGACAGTCCTGAGTGCGTATATCACCGCGCTTCTCATCGCTCTTCAGGCTGCGTGGCTGGAGCGCTTCGCCCCATTGGACAGCATGGATGCCGAGGTGAACATCGATCTGGGCGCGGGCGGTCTGCTGCTGATGCTGACCCTCTTCATCCTGGCACGCGTTTTCCGCCATGGCGCCGCGATGCGCGAAGATCTGGAAGGGACCGTGTGATGCCGCCCATCAATGACGACCTTGAAGGAACCCGGATCATGGTCAAGCTTGACGACCTGCTCTACGCCCGCCGCATGACGCTGACCGAGCTCGCCGAGCGCGTGGGCCTCACCCTCGCCAACCTGTCGATCCTCAAGACCGGCAAGGCCAAGGCGATCCGCTTTTCCACCCTCGCCGCGATCTGCCGCGAGCTGGAGTGCCAGCCGGGTGATCTGCTGGCCTACAACGGGGACTGATCCGGGCGCAGATTGCCCCAAATTGCTTGACTCTCTCCCCCAACTCCCTAGAGGCCCGCCCCGACAGGCGGGCCTTGTGCTTTAGCCAGGTCATCCGTCCGAGACAGTTGGTGACCGGAATTTGCAGGTCTTAATTTCCAGCCTAGACGGGGAAACGAGATTGAGCCGGACGCCCGCCAGCGGGTCCGCCCGGCGCGTGCCTGATGGCGCACCCTCCTTCCCTTTCGACGGACTCGCCCGTGTTCGGAGCTTCGGCCCCGGCATGGACAAACGTAGCCGGTCGCGACCGGGGAGCCATTCCCGCCGCGATCAAATGTGAAGGAGTATGGCATGGATCGTTCGCAGAAAGCCGACGCGGTTGCCCAGCTCAATGCGGTCTTCAACGAGGTTTCCGTGGTGGTCGTCACCCGCA
>RDXA01000257.1 GCA_004292705.1 Sphingomonadales bacterium
ATGTGCAGGTTTGGCCCGTAAAGCAGAACGCGTGGTTTCTCTTCCGCTTGCTTGACCTGCCCGAATTCAAGGCCGGCGAGATGACTACCGGGTCGATCGCCAATCACATCGACAGTCTGACCGCGCCGCCGGAACTGCCCCGATTGTCGCTGGCACTCTATGCGGAAGACCTGCTTTATGCCGATGCTTGGGGGGACAACTACACCCAACAATCGGGTATTGGTGGTTTTCGGTTGAACGCTGAACACAAGCGATCCGTACGATTGCTGGTCGACGGCACGGAGGCCGAAGTCGACCCGGCATTCGATGGCGACAACCCGGCCTTCGATCTCACCATTCAAGGCCACTCCGGCAAATTCTATTTCTGCAATGGCGCGACTTTCCACGTCCAGCCCTTCCGCCACGACGGCACCGGCCAAGCCTCCGCCGCCGATGGCGCGATCCTTGCGCCGATGCCGGGCAAGGTCATCGCGGTCGATGTCAGCGAGGGCCAGCCCGTAACCGCCGGGCAGCGGCTTTTGGTGCTTGAGGCGATGAAGATGGAACACGCCCTCACCGCGCCCTTCGACGGGGTGATCGAGGGGCTGACCGTCACCGCCGGCGGGCAGGTGCAGGTCGAGGCGGTGTTGTGCCGCGTGGTGCCTGAATGATCCTCCCCGGAACGGGGAGGGGGACCATGCGCAGCATGGTGGAGGGGCACCCTCGGCTTTCCGTAGGCTCGCCGATGTCTGGAAAGCGGCGCGTGCCCCTCCACCACCTTCGGTGGTCCCCCTCCCCTGAAGGGGAGGAATGATGACCTGGGCCAAGGAACTCGAAGAACTGCGCGCCCGCGAGGCGCTCGCCGAGCAGATGGGCGGCGCGGACAAGGTTGCGCGGCAGCATGGGCGCGGCAAGATGGACGCCCGTGCGCGGCTGGCGGCGCTGTGCGACGAGGGCTCCTTCCGCGAGATCGGCAAGATTGCAGGCAGCGCGAAGTATGACGCGAACGGCGACCTCGCCTCAGTTACCCCCGCCCCCTTCCTCTTCGGCAAGGCCCTCATCAATGGCCGCCCGGTCGTCGCCACCGCCGACGATTTCACCATCCGCGGCGGCGCGGCGGATGCCGGCATCGCGCGCAAGATGGTGCAGGCCGAGATGATGGCGCATCAGCTGAAGCTCCCGATCATCCGCATGATCGACGGGACGGGCGGCGGCGGCTCGGTGAAGACGCTCGAACAGATCGGCGCGACCTATATCCCCGCCGTGCCCGGCTGGGGCGATGTGGTGACCAACCTCGATACCGTGCCGGTAGTGGCGCTCGCGCTCGGCCCCACGGCGGGCCTTGGCGCGGCGCGGACGGTCGCCAGTCACTATTCGATCATGGTCAAGGGCCTCAGCCAGATCTTCGCCGCTGGCCCCGCCGTGGTCGATGGCCTGGGCGATGCTTACAAGGGCGGCGCGGCCAATCACGAGGAGGCCAAGGAAGCGCTCGGCGGCTCTGCGATCCACACCCGCAACGGGGTGGTGGATGACGAGGTGGCGAGCGAGGCCGAGGCCTTCGCCCGCGCGCGGCATTTCCTGAGCTTCATGCCCGAATATGTCGGCCAGCCCGCCCGCCGCTCGGCGTGCGACG